>JAIDXA010000213.1 GCA_029058705.1 Paramuribaculum sp.
AAAAATTACCCGCTCCGGACTGAAGCGGGTAAGGGAGGATGTGCTCTTTATTTTAGTTTAAATGAAAGAGCCGTGTGTGTGGTGGACGTGGGTAATGAGTTTTGCGTCAGTTGATAAAGGTTGAGTGGGCTGGTATGGTCTGTTTCCGTAACGGGGGTGGTCAGAGGGTGACGTGGACGGCTTCGATGGGGTGGCCGAGGAAAATGGCTGCGAGCCGGGTGAAGTCGTCGGGGTTTTCGGTTGTGGAGAATGTGCAGGAGGCGTTGCGGGTGCAACGGTTTTCGATTTCGGGGTGTCGTGACAGGTAGTCGGCGAGCGAACGGGCCACGATGTCGCCCTGGGTTATGACTTTTGCGGATTGGGGCACGTGGCGTCGGATGTTGTCGTAGAGAAGCGGATAGTGTGTGCAGGCGAGAAGAACGGTGTCGACGCGCGGGTCTTTTGCCATTAGCGAGCTGACGTATTTCCTGACGAAGTAGTCGGCCCCTTCGCTGCCAGCTTCGTCGTTTTCGACAATCGGCACGAGCATGGGACATTCCTGGGACACGGTTGTGAATTCGGGATAGAGTTTGCTGATTTCGAGGTCGTAGGAGCGCGAGCGTACGGTTCCGTTTGTTCCGAGCACACCTATGACGCCGGTGCCGGTCAGTTCGCCGATTTTCTCGACTGTCGGTCGGATGACGCCGAGGACTCTTCGTGTGGGGTCGATGTGGGGGAGGTTGTTTTGCTGGATTGACCGCAGGGCTTTGGCCGAGGCTGTGTTGCAGGCAAGGATGACGAGGGGGCATCCCTGACTGAAGAGGTGGCTGACGGCTTCGAGGGTGAAGCGGTAGACGACATCGAAAGAGCGGGGACCATAGGGGGCGCGGGCGTTGTCGCCGAGGTACAGGTAGTCGTATTGCGGCATGAGTTCCCTGATCCGGCTGAGGATTGTCAGACCTCCGTAGCCGGAATCAAAAACGCCTATAGGCCCCTTAAACGGTAACTTTCCATTCATGGATGCAAAGTTACCGTTTTTTTCGGGGACGGAGCCAATAATTAATTCAAAAAATAGAATAAGAGTAAATCATCGCTCGGGATCGAATCCCTGAGCGAGCAGGGCGTCGAGCATGTGGTAGTTCATTGCTTCGGCGTAGTAGGATACGATGTGTGATGCCCAGTCGTTGGTTGTCTGGCTTCCGCTGCGTGTTGAGTTGTAGCGGGTTATCTCGGAGTCGTAGGCCGTGAGGTTTTCGAGAAGCGAGGCGTCGGGGGCATATGTGTTGTGGTGAATGACGGTCTGGAGCGGCTGTTTTGGCTTTAGGTCAGGGAGTTCGCGTGGCACCCCGATGGCGAGTCCGCAGACGAGCCATACGCCTTTGGGGAGGTTGAGGAGCCGTGCTGTCTGCTGCGGGGCGGCTGTTCGGGCATATCCGATGCAGCATGTGGCGAGTCCGAGTGAACATGCCGCTGTCACGGCGCTCATCATGGCGAGCGATGCGTCGACGGCACCGAGAATGAGTCCGTCGGCGGTTTTGGTTATTTCGGGCATGTCGATTCCTTTGTTTTCGGCCATGAGGCTGATTTTGTGGAAGTCGGCGCAGAAGGCGAGGAAGTGGTCGCAGGTTTTGATCTGTTTCTGTCCGGTTAGTTCATAGAGCCGGAGTTTGAGTTCGGGATCGGTTATGTCGATGACGGAAAACTGTTGCCCGTTGTAGCTTGTCGGGGTGTTGCGTATGGCCTGGAATATGAAGTCGAGCTGATCGTCGGGGATCGGCTGCCGTTCGTAGCGGCGTATGCTCCGGCGCTGCAGGAGGGTTTCTTTTACTGATTTCATGGGTCGGTTTTTATTGTTTACATTACGGGTTGAAAACAATTGTGTGTTTGCGGCGGTTCGTTGCGGTTGCGGAAAAAGAAAAGGGGCATGGCAGTCGGGAGAGATTTCTGCCATGCCCTTTCCGGGGAGAGTTGTGTGTATTTCCGGTCGGATTATTTCTTGAAGAAACGGTTGTAGAGACCCTGGAATCCCTGTCCGTGACGAGCCTCGTCTTTTGCCATTTCATGGACAGTGTCGTGGATGGCGTCGAGGTTGAGTTCTTTAGCGCGACGGGCGATTCGCATTTTGTCGGCATTGGCTCCGGCTTCCGCAGCCATACGCTTTTCGAGGTTAGTCTTGGTGTCCCATACGCATTCGCCAAGGAGTTCGGCGAATTTGGATGCGTGTTCGGCTTCTTCGATAGCGTAGCGTTTGAAAGCTTCGGCGATTTCGGGATAGCCTTCGCGGTCGGCCTGGCGCGACATTGCGAGGTACATTCCGACTTCGGTGCATTCGCCGTTGAAGTGGGCGAGGAGATCGGCGCGCATTTCGTCGTCGGTGTCGCGTGCTACTCCAATGACGTGTTCGGTCACGAATTCGAGTTCGGCAGTTTCGTCAACTTCCTTGAATTTGCTTTTAGGGGCGCCGCAGAGGGGGCATTTTTCGGGAGCTTCGTTACCTTCGTGAACATAGCCGCATACGGTGCAGATAAATTTCTTTGACATGATTGTTGATAATTTTTACGTTAGTTATTGAATCTGGTTAATTGATAGTCTGATTTTTGCCGGCTGCGCACTGCGGGCATATGCCTTTATAGCAGAGCTGGACAGCCTGTACTTCAAATCCGCCCGGGGCTTCCGGAACAGGAGGCATGGGCAGGTCGGTCACGCGGTGGCAGCGGGTGCAGAAGAAGTGGCTGTGGGGCGATGTGTTGAAATCGTAGCGGGTTGAATCGCCGTCGAGAGTCAGCGCTTCGAGCCGGTCGGCTTCTTCGAGCAGGCGCACGGTGTTGTAGACAGTTGTCCGCGACATGGTCGGGTATTCCGGCAGCAGCCCGCTGTAGATTTCATCTACTGTCGGGTGGATGAGGTTGTTTGCCAGAAAGCTGACAACCGCCAATCGCTGTTGGGACGGTTTTATACCGGCTTGAGTCAGGATTGGTTTTAGGTCGGACAATTGTTTCATTGTAGATTGTTCAAGTTTGAAATCATTACAAAGTTATAATAAATTCATCAAATAACAAGCGGTTTTATTGTAAAACAATCGGATTTAACGCGTTTTAACTAAGAGCGTGTTTACTTTTACCACGAATTAAGAAATAAATTGACTGTTTAAAAATCTTCAGGTCATCATAAAAAGCCTTTTCGGTGATTTCCGCCAAGTTTCGTCAGTCGCAATGTGGCAATTGCTCCTTTCTCAACTCGCTGAAATCACTCAAAAATCCATTTTTATGCTACCCTGAAACTCTAATTGAGGGGCGGAAAAAATGCATCCGGGATGTGGGTGAGGGTGTGTCCGGATTCAGGCGATCCGATCACGGCGATTATGTCGAAGCGGTATTCAAACGGGATTGAGAATCGCTGGAGAAAAGAATCGGCGGCGCGGACAATCCGGCGTATTTTCTTTTCGTCAATTGCGTCGAGGGCATCGTCGAGATTTGTTGATCGGGTTTTCACTTCGACAAAAATCATAAGCTTGTCCTTGACGGCGATAATGTCGAGTTCACTGCGGGAGATGCGTGAGTTTCGCTCCATGACTTTATAGCCGGCGGCTATAAGATGTTCGCGGGCAATCTGTTCGCCCCACGCTCCGAGGTCGTTGTGTCGTGCCATGGCAGTCTGGTCTATGAGTGAAGAGTGTGGCAAATATAGCAATAAAATTTCAATAAAAATCCAAATATGCATTCCGATATACTAAAACAAGGGGGGTGTCCGTTATAGACATGCTTTTTATATTTTTACGGATTCCTCGTCGGGTCGGCAAGAGAGCCGGTTGCGGAGGATGCCGAACGCGGATCAGCAGATTATCACCAACCAACCAAAAAAATAAGCTATGTTAAAAAAATTGATTCTTTCGGTAGCTCTTGTGGCCGGGGGCTTCATTGCACCGGCATCAGCGCAGTTTAATCTATCAAAGGCTGCAAAAGGGCTTGGCAAGGCCGTTGAGGCTGCAACACTGACAGATGCCCAGATGAGTGCGTATGTCAAGGAGTATATTGACTGGATGGACAAGAACAATCCGGTTCTTCCCGACAATGATCCTTATGTCCAGCGTCTGGCAAAACTTACTGCAGGGCTGACGTCAGTCGAGGGCATTCCATTGAATTTTAAGGTCTACAATGTCATTGATGTGAATGCTTTCGCATGTGCAGACGGGAGCGTGCGTGTTTTTGCGGCGCTTATGGACATCATGGACGATGATGAGTTGCTGGGTGTTATCGGACATGAGGTCGGTCATGTGGCACACCACGATTCAAAGAAGGCATTCAAGCAGGCGCTGCTGACTTCGGCTCTTAAAGATGCAGTCGGTTCGACGTCGAACAAAGTTGCGGCTCTGACAGATTCCCAGCTTGGCGCTCTCGGCGAGTCACTGGCATCGGCATCATATTCCAAGAAGCAGGAGTCGCAGGCCGATGAGTATGGCTATGAGTTCCTGAAATCGCATGACAAAAATCCGATAGCGATGGCCAAGTCGTTCAAGAAGCTGAAATCGCTTCAGGGCGAAGCCGGCAAATCGAGCAAGCTCAATCAGCTGTTTTCGTCGCACCCGGATCTTGACGCGCGTATCAAAAAGATGGAGGAGCGTGCCAAGAAAGATGGCTATACAGTTGAATGACAAGGCGCTTGGAGAGTCTGTTCTTTGAACGTTTTTGAATAGTATGTTTCATCTATGAAACAAGGTAAGAAAGCAACCCGACAGACCATGGCGACGATAGGAATAATTATCGGCGCCATGGTGATGTGGGGTGTCGCATTGGGTCTTTTAGGGGGGGCTCTCGTCAATCCATGGATTGTCGGCGCAGTCGGATTCGGGGTCGCTGCGATTGTATTTCCGCTGTTTTTGCGAACTGTTGCCGCAGGAGAGCATATCGGCGTCTGGAAGCGCATTCTGCGGATCGGCGTTTATTTTCTGCTTGTTGTTCCGGCTATTGTGTCTGCAATCATGGGAATCAATCTGGCAGGGGGAAGGGAATCTGTTGAAGTCAAGGCCGAAATCGCTTCGAAGCAGACCAAGAAAGTCAATGATTATCGCCGGATAGGCCGAAACCGCAGAGTCTACACCGGTTCCCACAATGATTATTATCTGCGGCTTCGGTTGCCGGACGGCCGCGGGATTGACCGGAGGGTTAATGCGGGAGTGTATGCGGTGTCGTCGGTTGGAAATAAAGTGACTGTGCGCTATCACCGCGGTCTTCTTGGCATGGATGTCGTGGATTCCGTCGGCCGGATTGAGAAACCGCGCAAGGCAAGAAAGCCGCACTTCCGTCGCCGCACCCGTTCGGAACAATAGCAGGGCAAGGACGTTAGATTAAGAAGGGGAGGCATTGCGTTCCGTTTTCGCGATTGTCTCCGATAATAACTATCTTAATTTAACTTAAACACACACTTTGCCTTATGTCATGGTTAATTGAAACGTTCCGGACTTATCCGTCGATCCCGATTTTTCTGACGATCGGGTTGGGTTTCTGGCTTGGGAAATTCAAGTATAAAACTTTTACTCTCGGCACGGTAACCTCAGTTCTTCTTGTCGGTGTTCTTGTCGGTCAGCTCAATATCCCGATCGGAGCGCCGTTGAAATCATTGTTCTTTCTTATCTTCCTGTTTGCGATCGGATATAAGTGCGGTCCGCAGTTTGTTGCTGCTATCCGTGGCCAGGGTCTGAAGCAGGTCATTTTTGCAGTTGTTGTCTGTTTTCTCTGTCTGGGAGTTACATGGCTATGCGCTAAGCTGATGAATTATGATGCGGCGGTTGCGACGGGCCTTTTCTCGGGAGCGCAGACGATTTCGGCAGTAATCGGTGTCGGGGCCGATACGATAGGCTCGCTTCACATTCCGGAGGAGCAGAAAAAACAGATGATCGATCTGATTCCGGTCTGTTATGCCGTGACATATGTTTTCGGTACGATAGGGTCGGCCTGGATTCTCGGGAATCTCGGACCGGCACTTCTGGGGGGACTGAAGAAAGTGCGTCAGCAGACAAAAGAGCTTGAGCAGCAGTTGGATCATTCGGATCTGTCGTCGGATCCGGCTTATATAGACGGAAACCGGCCGATCGTGTTCCGTGCATATGAGGTGGAGTCGGATCATTTTGCGACACCGCTGACGGTCAGTCAGATCGAAGCGCATTTCCAGTCGCTTGGACGCAGGCTGTTTGTCGAGCGGGTGCGCACATCGTCGGACGGCCAGATTCATGATGTGACGCCTGAAACGGTTGTCGGCAAGGGCGACGAGATTGTTCTTTCCGGCCGCCATGAGTTTATAATTCAGGATGAAGGCTGGATCGGCAAGGAAGTCGATGATCCGACGCTGTTGACATTCAACGTTGAACGGACCGAAGTGATGGTTACGAAAAAGGTTTCGGGTCTGACAGTTGACCAGCTGAGGGCGAAGCCGTTCATGTATGGCGTCATGATCAGGTCTATCTCACGTCAGGGAGGGATGGCGGTTCCTGTTCTTGCCCAGACCAAGCTCATGCAGGGCGATATGATCACGCTAATGGGGCTTCCTCAGGAGGTTTCGGGTGCGATAAAGGAGATCGGCTATGAGCAGCGTCCGACCAATCAGACAGATATGGTTTTTGTTTCGCTTGCCATTGTCATCGGTGCGATTGTCGGTGCGCTTACGCTGAATGTCCATAAAATTCCGATCAGTCTCTCCACATCGGGCGGCGCTCTTATCGCGGGACTCTTTTTCGGGTGGCTTCGTACGAAGCGTCCGTCGGCAGGAATCATTCCGGAGGCTTCCCTGTGGCTCATGAACAATCTCGGACTCAACATGTTTATAGCGGTGATCGGAATCCAATGCGGTCCGACGTTTATAGCCGGCATCGAGCAGGTCGGGTGGATGCTGCTGATCATGGGGCTGATCTCGACATCGGTACCTCTGTTCATAGCGATGTTTCTCGGGGCCAAGGTGTTCAAGTTCCACCCGGCGATAAATCTTGGCTGTTGCGCAGGCAGTCGTACGACAACGGCCGCACTCGGGGCCATCACTGCTTCGCTCGACAGTTCGGTGCCGGCTCTGGGCTATACGATAACATATGCTATCGGAAACACTCTGCTGATCCTGATGGGCGTCGCGATGGTTCTGCTCTTCGTATAGGATGTGTTGCCGACTCCGTAAATAACTTCAAACCCAATATAAATTCTTTTTTATATCTACTATGAATAACCTACCTTCAAATCCTGAAAACCGCGATTATGAATCGCGTCTGTCGGAAATGAGTCCTTTCGAGATCAAAGGAACTCTTATCGATCTTGCGGAAAAAAATGCCCGCCAGACAATCAGAACATTCCTGAATGCCGGCCGAGGCAATCCAAACTGGCTTCTTTCTTATCCGCGCGCGGCGTTTTTCCTGTTGGGACAGTTTGCGCTTGCCGAATCCGAACGCCGTGTCTATGACGGATCGACCGGAATTGTCGGATCTCCGGAACAGGACGGAGTGGCATCGAGATTCGAGGAGTTTCTCGGGGCTCACCCGGAAGAGACCGGAGCGAAGGTGCTGAAGCATATCTATACGCATGTCACCACGGATCTCAAGGCCGATCCCGATGCATTTGTGTTCGAGATGGTCGATGGAATTCTCGGAGACCATTATCCGACACCTCCACGTATACTTGACTATACGCAGCGGATTGTCCGCGAATATCTCCGCTGGGCCATGGGAGGCAAGGATTCCGAAATGGAATATGATCTTTTCGCAACGGAAGGAAGCACTGCCGGAATGTGTTATATTTTCCAGTCGCTCAAACAGAATTTCCTTCTCAACGACGGCGACAAGCTTGCGCTTCTGACGCCCTGTTTCACACCTTATCTCGAAATTCCCCGTCTTGCGGAATTCGGTCTTGATGTCGTGACGGTTTCGGCCAATGCGGTTGAGCGCGACGGCTATCATGACTGGCAGTATCCGAAGGAGGAACTCGACAAGCTGCGCGACAAGTCGGTCAAGGCAGTGTGCATCACCAATCCTTCGAATCCGCCCAGCTATACGTTGTCGCAGGACGTGCTTGATCAGCTTGTTGATATCGTCAGGAATGACAATCCGGAGCTGATGATCATAACCGACGATGTCTACGGCACGTTTATCGACGGCTTCAAATCGCTGATGTATGTGTTGCCGTACAATACCTGCTGCCTGTATTCTTTCTCGAAATATTTCGGCGCGACAGGTTGGCGTCTGGCTGCTATGGCCTTTGCCCCTGACAATGTTTTCGATGCCCGTCTGAAGAAGCTGCCGGCGAAAAAGAAGGAGCTTCTGGCCAAGCGTTATGGGGCGTTGGCTCTTGATCCGACGGCGGTCAGGTTTGTTGACCGGGTTGTTGCCGACAGCCGTCTGGTCGGATTGAACCACACGGCAGGGCTTTCTACTCCGCAGCAGGTGCAGATGGCGCTGTTCGCGGCGTTTGCCTATCTCCATCATGAGGAGCTTCAGCCGAAGCTGATAAAGATGATCCACAGCCGTCTTGACGCGCTATGGAGTACGACAGGGTTCACACTCCTGCCCGATCCGTGCCGTGCCGGCTATTATAGCGAGATCGACCTTATGGTGTGGGCCAGGAAATTTTACGGAGATGATTTTGCCGATTATCTCAACAGGAATTATGAACCGCTCGATTTTGTGATCAGGCTTGCTACGGAGACAGCGATCGTGCTTCTCAACGGTGACGGTTTTGACGGGCCGAGGTGGTCGGTGAGGGCATCACTGGCAAATCTCGATAAGGACGCATATCTTAAAATCGGAACGGCAATCCGTAAGATACTCGACAGTTACCATGACGCATATGTGGCTGCCGTAAAGAAATAGTCCCCGATCGGGGTGAATGGAAATCCGGCCGGAACCGATGACGGAGAATTACCGTCTGGCGGTTTCGGCCGGATCTTTTTCGGTTGAAGTCAGCCCTTCGGTCAGTTGTTTTTCAACCATTCGGTGCGCACTTTGTCGGGGAGAGGTGTCACGCTGAAGTCGGAGAATCTTGCGGTGAATCCATCGCCGTCGGGACAGGCTGCGAACATACCGATGCGCACGGGGTGGTTGGCCTGCATCCAGGCGTTGCGCATCATGTGGTATTCCTTGTCGTCGAACGAATAGAAAATCTCTATGGCGTCGAGGCGTCGGACCGCTTTTATCCAGATGAAATCAACGGGGCGGTCGAGTGCTATGACGCTCCAGTCGGAAGTCTTGTGGGTCACGACGGTGCTGAGGTTGTATTTTCCGTCGACATATTCGATACCGGTCTTGATGTAGTTTTCGTGATCGAGCCGTATCATCAGGCCAGCCTGGTCGAAACGGATCTTGTAGTTGCCGGAAACCTTTATCTTGGTTTCGAACTCGCCGCCATATTCGGCATAGTAGAATGGAGCGTCGTCGACGGTGAATCCATAATGGGAAATGCGCCAGTAGTCGCTTTTGGGAGTCACGTCCATCGAAAGCGTGTTGCCGCTGACGGACCATTTTGCCGGTTCGTTGAACCAGTTCATTTTTTCAAGAGTCTGTGCCGATGTTGAAAAAACCGACATTGAAAGAAGTGGAATCAGGGAGAATAAAAAAGTTTTCATATCGGAAATGATCAGTTGATTTATTAACTTTGCAAAGTTAAACTCTTAATCAGGAACGCGCAATGGCTAAAAATAACCATTTGCAGAGTGACTTCATCCGGCTCGACAGGCTGCTTCGCAAAGAAGCTTTGGATACGTGCAGTTCATCGGCGGCGGCCGATGCCTATGCCTATGGGCGGGCTATGGCCCGGGTCGAGAATGTTGTTGCGGTGGTAAGCGACATGGCTGAAGGCACGAGCCGGATTTTCAGTGGCGGATTTTCCGGAGTGCTCGGACTTGACGGATATCGTGAAGAGAATTCCATTTGGGAAAGACGGATTATTTCATTGATGGCTGAAGAGGAACAGCATCAGAAATATATCGCGGAATTGCGTTTTTATCATTTTCTGCGTCAGGCAGGCAGGGGAGCGGAAAACTATTATCTCATGAGCCGACTCCGGATGACAGTTCCGGATGGCCGGAATTTAGAGGTGCTTCACCGGATGTATTATCTCTACGGCGGAGATGGCCGGAAAGTAAGGTATGCGGTGTGTCTCTATGGGCCTATGACGGTAGACTTCAAGGGGCGGAGCGTTGTTGTCAATTCTATCACAGGAGTGTCGGAGGAACTGACATCGTCGGCCGATGCGAATATTCTCAGCCTTCGCGAGAAACAGGTGCTTCGGCTGATTGATTCTGGGCTGAAGAGCCGTGATATAGCCGAAGCGCTCCACATAAGTGTCCACACGGTAAGCCGTCATCGTCAGGAAATACTTGGCAAGCTTCAGGTAAAGAATTCCCATGAGGCCTGCCGCACGGCCCGCACGCTGGGGTTGCTGTGATCGAAGTCTGCCAACGCCAGCCAACCACATGGAATGTTATTTATCGGTTTGATCTATCTTCTATTAAGATAACCGACTGTTCTTCATTTGTGAAAATTTACGGTTGTTTTGATTTTCTCGCACATTTTTTGCAAATTCCAATTCAATACGTTAACTTTGTCTCCAAAGCACAGCCACAGCCCGAAAAAGACCGTAGAACCATGAAAAATCGCCTAATTTCACAGCTGGCAATATTTCTCGCCCTTGCATTTTCTGTAATATGCAACGATGGTCAGGCTCAAATATCGTTTCTTTACGATGCATCAGGTAATAGGATTCTTAGGCAACAATGTGCGAAAGAGGTCATCAGCAGAAAACCGGATAAAGAACGAACCGCCCATAATTCACTGAACCGGACTAATGTCATGGTATCTCCTAACCCTACAGATGGAGAGACCACTGTTATAATAGAGAATCTTGATAATCGTCCGGCAAGTTTGTCCGTTTTTTCGACCACTGGCTCATTGGTCGTGTTCGTAAGTAACATTTCAGAATCCATTAATAGAATAGATTTGACCGACCAACTTCCCGGTGTTTATATTATTCAAATAAACATTTGGGGAGAGAGTCCGATTCAAACGAAACTGATAAAGCGATAGCCATGATCAGATTGCTTAAATCCGCAGCACTATTGTGCTTCATTATATTGTGCGCTCTTTGGCCTAAAATCTCTTTAGGCCAAAGGGTTATGGGCAACAGTGTGGGTACTATAGATGGACATTTTTCGGTTACCGAAGCAGGAGGAGCTTCATACACGGTAAACATAGACTGCCCTACGGCAGCCGGGGGTATCACGCCTGAACTGGCTATCTCATACAATAGCCAATCAGGAACAGGTATATTGGGAAATGGCACTGACATTTCGGGAATATCGGTTATTTCTTTAGGTAAAAAAAGCATTTTTTACGACGGAAAGAATTCAGGCCGAACACATTCTTTAGATGACGCCTACTATCTGAATGGACAGCGACTCTTGCACACTTCAGGAAGTTACGGCCATCCTGGTTCGACTTATCAGATAGCAGGCGACCCTAAAACGACTGTTAGATTTTATGGGGAGTTTACGCCTCGCGATTCCATTCTTTGGATGGAAGTAAAAACAAATGACGGCCATACTTTGACCTATGGAAAAACGGCCGATTCCAGACTGGCATATAAAAACACTCTCCAAAAAAAACGAACTTGTGCATGGTATATTTGCAAAGTCGAGAATGCTTTAGGATTCAGCGCCGAATACACATACACCGAATCGGGTCTCATGTTGTATCCTTCGGCCATCAAGTATGGCATGAAGGAGGGAGTCTCGACATGCACAATCAACAGCGTGACTTTCGATTACGAAAATTTAAGCGGCAACATATCAGAGCACACCGTCGAGGACCAACGTTCGGGTATAAACAGGCTCTTACAGACAATCACGCTGAAAATCGGAGATAATATTTGGCGTAAATACAACTTCTCCTATAACGGCACAAACACAGATTTCGCGCCCACCTTGAAAAGCGTTCAGGTTCAAAATCATTTGGGAGAAACTTTGAAGCCCACTGAATTTCAATGGAATGAAATCCCAATGAAAAACCTGGTATCGAAAGAAGCCAACATCGACACAAAACTTCCATTGAAGTTCGACCAAACAGAAAAAGACGGAACCATATATCAGGCTGTGGACTTTAATGGCGATGGCATTAGTGACATTGTCAAAATATATAGCGACTACTTCACGAACGGAAGTTATACTTGCGACAATCAAACATATAACATCGCTATTTTTCTTTCCCAAAACAACGGTGTTTATGCTGACACGACAGTATATGAAGATATTCGAACAATCGGCAGTCTATTCGAGACAAGTATTGATTTCCACGGGCAGTCGATCGTCGATTTTGATGGAGACGGCATTTCAGACATTCTTATCCCGACAACTGAATTTAAAAAAGAACCTTTCACAAGCGAGATTTCTTTCGACCTTATTCTTGGCAAGGACATCGTAAGCAAACGCCAGCACAAACAGCAATATGGCTTTCCGCTTAGCAGTTCTGCCGATTCGGTTATTTTTGTTTCCGGTGATATTAACGCCGACGACAAAGATGAATTCATATACTTCGAAAACAAACTGAATAACAACTCGAAGTGCATTGGTAAAATAGTATCGTACAACGCAGGGAACTTCAGTTCAACTGATTTATTCCTGACAATGCCGTATAGCCCTAAAAAAGCCATAATTTCCGACTTCAATAATAATGGATTATCGGACCTTCTACTTTTTCATGAAAAAGGGTATTGCATATTCCTTAATAAAGGAACCGACAACATCAATGGGATCTTCGATTCCGAGCCATCATTCAATCACTATTCAAATGAGAATTTTTCCCAATGGGAAACATGCGACATGAATGGCGACGGATTGGTCGATTTTGTTTCTACAAGCGAGCAAGGGAAAAAGCTCGTGGTGCATTACAATCAAGGCAGTGGTACATTTCGCAAGGAGATACAAGATCTGGATTTGGCACCAAGCACCTCGACTGGACATGATATGCTTCTTTCTTTCGACATTAACAACAGCGGGCGGACCGACTTGATTTTGGTTCGAGAGAACGGAAATCGAAAATATTCGTTCTATACAATCTTCAACACACTTAATGGATTAAAACTGAACCAACAAGTTAACTTCTCTTCTGACAAGAAGCTGCATCCGGGGCATTTGACCGTTGGTAGTTTTTCCCGTTCGGGGTGCGCTGAACTAATGTCGTTCGGAATCGACTTAACCTCTCCGAGCCAGCAAAAACAAGACACCAGATTGCGTTATTACCGCCTGGCACAAAGTTCATCAGGCAAATTGAACAGGGTTATCGACGGACTTGGCAACACTACAACCATCGGATATGGTATTTCTTCGAACGCATCACATGCGCAAAAAATAGGCTCGGCAATAAGAATCGGGGGCGTAGCCACATCCACGGTAACAAGCGCCACCATACATAATTCGACCGGAATGTTGACAGGCTCTAACAGCTATTCATTTAAAAACATAGTTTACCATACCCAAGGACTCGGGTTCTTAGGCTTTGATGAAACATCGGTTAAGAACAACCTTTCTGGAGAGCTCCAACACACTGTTATTTCAGATCGAGATCCTTCGTTTCTGTTTCCCACGACCATTGAAACAAACATCTGTTTAGGAGACTACTCATCCCAAAACATACGACATTTCCAAAACATCACCGACCAACCAAACAACCTCCTTTGCGTTCTGACCTCTGAGGAAAACACGGATTATGACGGAATCACCAAAAGCTCTACATTCCGCTACTCTCATAACGGCAATTTGGAAGAAACATCTACAAAATATGGCTCGGAAAAATTCTATACTCTCAGCAAATACGAAAATTATGTAAATTGTGATGGCGTAGAAAAGCCTACAAAGATTACAAAAACACAGAAAGTCGACACCGACAGAAATCCCTATGTCCAAGTTACAGAATTCGAGTATTCGAATAATGGATTGATAACTAAACAAATCGACAATGCCGGTACAGACAAGGCCATTACAAAAACTTATGAATATGATGTCTTTGGCAACATCACACAGGAACACGTTTCGTGGGACAACATAGTCCAAACTTCTAACATTTTCCGCTACGACCCTTCAGGTAATATGTTAACCGAAGAGTCACACCTTCCTGCAGGAGCGTTAAAAAAATACTCCCACGACGAGTTCGGGCAAATAGTATCGGAAACAGATGCCACAAACAGCCAAAATCTCCTTGTCACCTCCTACTTGTTGGATGGATGGGGGAATAGGATAAAGATTTCGTATCCAGACAACAGCGTTGCCACACGCTCGGTTGTATACAGCCCTTCGTCTTCCTGTGCATATACCATTACCGAACGAATCGGATCTGATTCTCCAGTCTATTTCAATTATGATTCAAACGGTCAGCTGATAAGCAAAACCACAAAAGGAATAGGTGACATACATCTGAATACGGTTTATACCTACGATTCTTTCGGAAACGTAATTAATGTAGACAATACAAGTGGCAAACATACCAGTAGCTTATCCTACACTTATGATTGTCGCAACCGAATACTGAGCGAACGGAATAATAACGGCCATCAAACCAATTATGAATATGCAAAACTATTCGTTCAAAAAAATATATATTACCCTGACAACGGCCGGGTTCGCACCCATGCCACTTACTTTAACCCTATGGGGCATCCGATTCGCTATGTTTCTGATGGCGTGGACTTTTACCACATGGTGAATTCCATGGGCAAAACGATGAGCTACATGACCCCCGATGGACATAACGAATTCGAATACGACCAAAACGGGAATTGCACCTATGCCACCGAGCTTTTCGGTTTAGGCGCACAAAGAACTCAGTATGCTCCTGACGGAAAAATCTTGTCGCACACCGATGCACAAGGCTCCGAAACGACATATTCTTATGATGAATTCGGTTTATTACAGTCGGTTGCAACACCAAACAGGGTAATAAGCCATGAATATGGCACTAGTGGTTTTGACATTCTTAAACTCGTTCGTTCATCCGATGGCTACAACAGCATACTGTTTTCACACGACAAATTCGGAAGGATCGATTCCGAAACAAGAGAGTTCAGCGACGGCAAAGTGCTTGGATTCAGTTATGAGTACGGTGATAATTCTCGTTTGAAATCGAAAACCTATCCTAATGATCTAAAAGTAAATTATGTCTATGACTCTCAAGGGAACATGGTCGAAGTCCTATTGGATTCCATAAGTGTGAGTAAACTTGTGTCGTATGATGGCATTCAGTCTGTCCACCGATTTCTCGATCAGATATCTATTGTAGAGATAAACGATCTCGAGAGAGCAAGGTTTGACAAATGGGTCTCGGATTCGACATCCATGCTTTTCGATATTTCTGTCGAATACGACCGGGCATTAAGCCGCACCAAAAGCCGATCCGGATTCACACCATTTCATGGAAGGGAAACATTTGACTATGACAGCCTCGACCGACTCACAAAAGCTACTGGTGTTGGTGGCGACATGGAGATCACATATAATAAAAACGGCAGCATTAAATCCAAATCAGGCATAGGCAATTATACCTACAACGCCTTTCCTTTTCATGCGGTTAAGGAAATCGAAAACTCAAGCGGCAGCATCAGCTCTCTACCACTGCACACGGTTTACAATGAATTGGGTTTGATCGAAGAAATAACAGATGAAGCAACCGGTTATTCCATCTCATTCGAATATGGTCCCGACCAAAAACGATGGAAAAGCGAACTCCGCAAACATGGCGAAATCGTGCGTACGATTCGCTATGCCGATGAATATGAAGAGGTAACCGAAGGCAACACAATTCGCCGTTTCTACTATCTGGAGGGCGGCAACCTTGTCTTGCAAACATTAGAGAACTCCACTCTTATTTCGCAAGAAATCCTGCATCTGCTCACAGATAACCAAGGAAGCATCATTAAGGTGGTCGACGGCAAAGGCAACATAGTATTCGAGACTTACTACGATGCGTGGGGTGCAGCAACCGTGATTAACAACAGCATTGGATTGACAAGAGGCTACACAGGTCATGAAATGATGCCGGAATTCTCGTTAATCAACCTAAACGGACGACTTTACGACCCTCAGATTTCACAATTCCTCAGTCCCGACAATGTGATTCAATCGCCCTCCGACTTTCAAAGCCACAACCGCTATTCCTATTGCCTTAACAACCCCTTGATATACACCGACCCATCGGGCGAATCATGGTTAAGCAGCGCGCTTTTAGGTGCGGTAGGTTTTATTTCCGGCTATCTTTTCAATGGCATCGAAACCCACCATTGGGGTTGGTCGTCGATCAAGGTCGGACTCTCCAGTGCGGCATTCGCCATATTGGGGGATCTTGGGGGCGGCTCGGCCAGTTTATTGAATAAAAGCCTGAGTGTGGTTGCTAACAACGCTCTCTCGCACATGAACCCCATAAGTGCCTCCCTGAACTCACACGTTACGTTAAGCATGTTTCCAATTCTCAATTTCGGTACAGGCGGCAGCGTGTTTGGCATGGGAATGGGTGTTAGCGTATCGCACAAAAAATGGAACTTCCAAGCATCGATCGGGACCACTTCGAAATATTTCGGATGGAACTTCAAAACAACCTATGATGACTATGGAGCATCCTATGGAATGACATTCTATAATGCAGGCAACTTCCACGGATCGCATATTGGAGGACAGATTACAGGGACGGCTGCTATATACGCCCATAAATTCGCAGCCTCGTTTACCAACGATGCCCTCGGTGATGGCGAAGACCGATGGCGCACAACCGCTGAAGAAATCTCCTGGGGGCGCTACTCGATCGGTTCATACGTCGACACAAACTGGGGTAAAGGAGAAAGCGAAAGAATCCATGGTGAACGAAATGGGGTTGACTTTGCAGATTGTTATGAAGATATAATTAAATATAATGTAAATGGCACTTATAAAGAAGGCCAAGCTTACATGTCACCTATTTGGATAGGAATACGCCAAGGCAACCAAATTCACAGACTGGGCTATTCTCATAAGTACAATCAAATCCTCACACAGAATTTTGTGCATAAATTCGTAACTGGCGATCCGTATTTCAAACACCGGAAGAACTTCGTAAATGGCGTGTACACTTCTCAAAGTTCGATAAATTCTTTCTCTCCGTGGAATTATTGATTACAATTTAAATGCCACAAAAAAATGAAGACAGTTATTCTGACGCAAAAGATTGCGGCGATGGTTATGCTTCTGTCCCTAATGTCATGTATGTCTTGGCCCCGTTCAGAGAAGTGGTTCAGAGAGCATTCCGACATATTATTGGGTCAGCCCGATTTGGGCGCGGGCAAATTGCCCTTGATCTACTCCGATAGCGGAGCATATATCCTCACCGTCAACGGAGAAACCGTGATAAGGGAAATTTACAGGTTCAAAACCGACGGCACGGTTTATTCAAGAGGACGTAATGCCGGGCTTTACAGGACAGATGGAGACACCATATTTGCCAATATCTACATCTCCCCATCTGCACCTGTAGACATCAACAAAATCAAGCTACTTTACATCGATCCGCACACACTGCGCATTCTGCACCAAAGTTGGCCAAAAGAGGACTACGATAAAAATGAGTATTTTCTCAGATACTATGACTTCGGGCATAAAGTAAAGCGAAGTATCAACCTCAATAAATTCTTTAGCCACAGGTGGATATGGGGAAACGACTCTCTATATCTTGAATGGAAAAACGATTGAAACACTCACTGATTACGACTTATTAACCGATCTCAGAATGAACCATCATCTTGCAACAACATCCTTAGGTTTGACGATAGTCTTACTTTTCCTTACACTAAGTGCATGCAACAATAAAAGAGCCATTGCAAAAGTCTACAAGCCTGTGCTATATTCAAATAATTATTCCCCCTATTCAACAGGATGCAAAAATAACATCCGGCTAAGTACAGATGGTGTTTATTTAGTGACCAAGCACGATTCAGTATTCACCGATGAAGACCTGTTCTACGTTTTAGAGGATAATGGAGTTTGTTGGATGTCTGAAAATCGATCAGGAATATATCAAGTTGTCGGAGATTCTATTTTTATGCAGTTCTATTATGTTGGCCGAGGCCGTATAAATTCCGGATTCTATCAGTACTGGGATGTCGGTTTTTGCAAGTATAAAATTATCGATTCTCTTTCATTCAAAGAAGCTGGAGGCTTATTTCCGGAAGATGAAGTTAAGTTAAAACCATTTGTTCCCGGAGGGCAAGCCCTCCCTAAGCGCACATACCAATTCTATAAGCTGAAATATCCAATACACTTGAATTCTGACGCTAACATTCTGAACCAAAAGTGGATTTGGAGAGATAAAAAGGAGTGGAAGGCGTGGAAGAAAGCCCAGAAGGCCAAAAAGAAAAAAAGAATCTCCTGGATAGACTTTTCCTGAAAATCGATTAGGCTACAGTCACCCTCAAATTCAGAATCTGACTCAGAATCTCATTCACAAATACAAATTAGGGAATCAAAGTTTCTATAAAAATTATTCCAATTTTAAAACCGGAATATATATTTCTACTTCGTCCACTAATCGGTTTTCACTATGGCCATGAAAGCAACTCTAACCCCACACGCCTTGATTGCATTTTTTTGCCTGATGTTTGTTTTGGGATGCCAAACAAATTTTGGGCATTTCCTAAACGGCAGCAATAAAGCAATCAATAGCACCGATATAACGTGGGGCGGCAGCGATTCGTCAGACTGCCGAATACGAACAGATGGCATGTATGTGCTTGTGTCTGGCGATACCGTTTTTCCTACTTACTTCATTCAATTCGCAGAAAACCACGACTGCTTGTTTACAGGCGGATATGGAGAACATATTTATAAGACTTCAAACGACACAATTTATATTAATCAGTATGACAACTTTGGATTGAACAGAGCTTGGCATCTCGTGCGATTTAAATTCGTAATCAATTCCCCAGACTCTATCACCCTCTCGTCACATCCTTATAACTCCAGATTCACATCGCCCTGGACTTTCCGCTTTGTCAAAACGAGTTTAGACAAAGTGCCATATAGCTTTCTGAAAAAACAGCCTTGGATGTGGCGCAGCAAACAAGAGTGGAAAGAATGGATGAAATCCAACAGCTAAGCATCAACCATATATGAAACGCTCAATAATTCAACGTATCTCGGCGTCTATTATTTCAGAGATGCTGTGTCTATTGTTAATAACCGCATGCTCAATCATGAAAGAAGACCGCAATGAACCCATAGAAACAGATATAAAATTCAGCATCTACAAGACTGTTCAGAATGATTCATTAACGAAATGTTCGCGTTTCTTTCGCATAAACACATACTACCCCGGCAAAGGCATTTTTTGGTTTAAACTCTACCCCGACAGAAGTGCCATTACATACAATGGGGCGGGAATCTATGAGGTTGTCGGTGACACAATTTACCTTGATAATTTTCAAAAGGATTGTTACTCGAAGAAATGGCATAAACAACGGTTTACTCTTTATATCTCACCTAAAGGGACTCTCATTGCTAAACCTATAGACCAATATAGCGAACCAGCCGAATACGTCCCTATTGACTTTCCATTCTGTCCTAAAGTTTACGACAATGATCTATCGGTATATCCCATCAAAAAACTGCCCTGGATGTGGGAACACGAAGCCGAATGGGCCGAATGGATGGAACAAAGCCAAGGGCATAGGATACAATGATGAAGGCGTATGGAGAATAGACAAAGTGTTTTCCGCACCCCTTTGGATTGGTATTCGTCAAGGTAACCAAATTCAGCGATTAGGTTATTCCCATACGGTTATACAGAACTTTACCCAAAATTTTATCCACAAATATTTAACCCCCACTCCATACTTTCTCGGATACGAAAACTTCAAATCAGGGCCGTTTTTCTCGGTCGGTTCAGCAAATTCTTTCTCTCCGTGGAATTATTGATTACAATTTAAATGCCACAAAAAATGAAGACCGTCATTCTAATGCAAAAGATTGCAGCTATAGCTATGCTTCTTTCTCTTACTTCATGTATGGGCTTGTATCTTTCAGAAAAGTATCTTAGCGAGAACTCCGACATCCGATTGGGCCAGCCCGATTTGGGCGCGGGCAAATTGCCCTTGATCTACTCCGATAGCGGAGCATATATCCTCACCGTCAACGGAGAAACTTTGATAGATCAATTTGTCCAATTCAACCGTGACGGGACTGTGATTTGTGGCTCAACCCCCGGCGTTTATAAAACAGACGGTGACACGATATTTGTCAACATATATAAGTTGAAATATTTAAAGATCATAAGCAGAGTGAAGTTACTGTTTATTAACAGTAAAACATTGCGCCTTATCTATCAAGATTATGACAAAGACTACAAAAAAAATAATTACATATTGAATTTTTACGATTTCAAACGTCTCGTTCCTCAAGGAAACGCCATGAACAATCTATTGAAAAAGGAATGGATATGGAGCGATAAATCTCTCTATGAGAAATGGAAAGCTACCCAACCAGAATTGTCAAACAGCAAATGATTATCTGAAATGAATCACAGAATGACACCCTTCGTCCCTGTCCTGATAATGCTTTCAATTATCGTGTCCTTTTCGGCCTGCAACAACAGAAGAGCCGTTGCTAAATTCCCCAAGCAGGCACTCTACTCAAACGACTATTCCCCATATTCGAACAGAAGCGACAACAATAAGAGACTAAAAACGGGAAACGTGTATCTGACTGTCAGCAGAGACACTGTGTTTCTGCACGACGGTAGTTTCGTTTTAAACGAAGATGGCACTTGCTGGCAAAGTGGCCGATATTCCGGCTTATATCAAATAGTCGGAGATTCTCTTTTCATGCAATATTATACAGTGTTAACGGGCTATTATACTTCAAGCATCTTCCAATATTGGGACGTCCGATTGTACAGATGCAAAATAATTGACAGTTCATCATTTACAATATCTCAGAGTTCAACATTTATCGGTCCTGACCTAACCCCTATAGGGCCATTCTATTTCAATTCCGATTCCGATGCAACATGTATGCAATACTATCCATTAGAAAATCCCTTACACGTCAATCAAGCCGCAAACATCCTGAACCAAAAGTGGATTTGGAAAGACAAAAAGGAGTGGAAGGCGTGGAAGAAAGCCCAGAAGGCCAAAAAGAAAAAACGAAAAAAAGAATCTCTTGAATAGACTTTTCATGAAATTTCAGCCAGGCTGTCCACTTGTCATGATTCAAGAGCCTTAGAAACTGGTTGAATTTACTACGAATCAAGAAATAATTGCTCTATCTGGAATTCTTCAGGTCATCATAAAAGTCTTTTTGGCGATTTCAGCCAAATTTCGTCAGTCGCAATGTGGCAATTGCTCTTTTCTCAACTCGCTGAATTCGCTCATTGAATCCTCTCAATCAATCCTGTAACTAAATTCAAACAGTTTCTTATAGCCGTATGACAACGCCATGAAATCAACCGCTCTTATGAAGAACAGTAATCCATCAGCCAATTCCGGGTCGGCGCTTCGCTATGGTATGGTCATTCCATTGTCTTTAATGATAGCGTCGGTAATTACCTGTTGCTTATCTTATTCAGACGCTAAACAAAATATCGCAGATGATCTTAGTGATGCGATGTTTGCTCTGGCTAATGAGAATAGTGAACTGTGGACGCACCCCGACACCATAGCCGCTATACGCCACATGTACGAAACCACCCATAAGCCTCTTATATATCAGGCATCAGATGTCAATTTCAGAAACCCCTCGCTGAAAGATGAGGCATACTTCACTCTCGCGCTGGTTGATACTAATAATGGCTCGCATGGAATCGAAGGGAACAAAATAGCATCTGATTCCATTATGCTTATGCCCGAACGCGCTGCCGACGGGCTTGCAATACAGGTTCAGGGGT
>JAIDXA010000214.1 GCA_029058705.1 Paramuribaculum sp.
GTCATATGCGCTGCTTCTATGTGAATTCTTTTTTTTAACTTCGCAAAAGTAGTAAATTATTGTTTTCCCACAAAATCAACCCGCCAAACAGTTACGCCGCCACACCAAAGATTCAGCGGTTGACATTTTTTTCGTAATTTTGCACACCTATGGCAAAGAAAAAATCCAAAAAGAAAAACTCTGAAAAAAAAGCGTCGGCCCGAACCCTCCTGATAATCGGGCCCCTGATCCTGCTTGTCATTGCCGGAGCGGTATTGGCCGTCAGATCTTACGCATTCATCCCCCACGAAGGCGAAGCCACCTGGATCAGAATTCCTGGCGAAGCCTCGGAAGCCGCCGTTCGTGATTCCATCACACGCAAGCTTCCACCTGCCGAAGGAAAACGGGTCGTCAGCCTGCTTGCCGTGCTTGGACTCAACCCCACGGTCGCCCACGGCGCCTACCGGATTGAACCGGGGCAGACTGCTTGGTCGACTGCCCGCAAAATTTCCCGCGGACTCCAGACTCCGGTCAAAGTGACCTGGAACAACGTCCGCACCCTCGATTCAATGGCCGAAGCCATCTCGAAAAAACTCGAATTCGACTCCGGCAACTTTCTCCTTGCATGCGAAAAAGAGCTCGGGCCCGAAGGGTTCGTCCCTGCCACGCTTCCCGCAGCCTTTCTCCCCGACTCCTACGAATTCTATTGGGGCACATCCCCCGCTGAAGTTGTCAGAAAACTCTACGCCTACCGCACCCGATTCTGGAATCAGCAACGGCTCGACAAAGCCGAAGCGCTCAATCTCACCCCCGTTGAAGTGGCGACAGTCGCATCCATTGTCGAGGAAGAAACTTCCAAAGCCGACGAACGTCCCGTCGTTGCCCGCCTTTACCTCAACCGCATTGAAAAAGGAATGCCTCTCCAGGCCGACCCTACAGTAAAGTTCGCAATAGGCGATTTCTCCATCCGGCGCATAACCCACGAAATGCTGCGCACCCAGTCACCCTACAACACCTACATCAACCCCGGACTGCCCCCCGGGCCCATTCGCATTGCTTCTAAAGAAGCCATCGACGCCGTACTCGACGCGCCTCAACACAATTATCTCTACATGTGCGCCAAAGAAGATTTTTCCGGCTACCACAATTTCGCC
>JAIDXA010000215.1 GCA_029058705.1 Paramuribaculum sp.
GGTCTCGAATGTGGTCTTTTCCTTGAAAAATATCCCCATCTCGACATGGTTTCGTTTGGCCCGACTCTGAGCGACGTCCACTCTCCCTCCGAACGAATGTATATACCTGCCGTTGAACGTTTCTACGAGCAGCTCAAGCTGACTCTCGCAAAGGTTGCCGAAACGAACAGATAATTTCCGACAAGCCGGATTCTGTCCGGCTTGCCCGCTATGACTTGTGGCTCTCCGGGGCGCAGCCCGGTTTCGGCTGCGGCCCGGAAGCCACAATCTCTTTCTAATCCACGAATCTGTTTTTTACCCATGAAAAAGAAAATCCTTACAGGTCTCACCGCCACATTGCTGTTCGGAACAATAGCAGCCTCGCCCGCAAGCTGCAAAACGCGCCGTTCGGCCCGACGCGCAGCCCCGGCTGCTGTCGACACTGTAAAAACGCAAGCCGGTAAATCAGAAACTGTTGCCGACGCCATTGCTCGGCTCACCGATGACGACTATCGTGAAGTTGCCGCACGCCTGGGCATTGAGGTGGCGACGATCAAGGCAGTGGTCGAGATCGAAGCCGGCGCCGCCCACGAGGGATTCTTCAGACAGGGAATGCCGATAATAAACTTTGACATGTCGATGTTCCGTAAATTTGCGGGGAAAAACGGAATTAACCTCTCAAAATACTATAAAAGTCACGCAATCGTTTTCTCGCGGCCCAACGCGGCGCGCCACGGATCGACTCAGGCCGCGCAGCACGCCCGCCTGAAAGCAGCCCGCACAATCCACAACGAAACAGCCATACAGGGGTGTTTCTGGGGCATGTTTCAGATCGGTGGTTTCAACTGGCGTCGGTGTGGATGCGCATCGATCGACGAATTCGTAGAAAAAATGTCCCATTCCGAGCGCACTCAGCTTGAATTGTTTGCCGAATTTGTGACAAATTCAGGAATGTTGCCTCATCTTCAGAAGAAAAACTGGAGCGCATTCGCCCGTATGTACAATGGCGCATCCTATGCCTCCCGCGGCTACCATACCCGGCTTGCAAATTCCTACGCACGCCATAAACGTTGACTGTCCGTGTTCCGGCGGCTCTGACCGAAAGCCACAGACGACGACACTCCGCAACTACGGAGCGATGCCGTCGTTGCGGAGTGTCGAATTTCTTTGAATTGATTGGTGAAGTATTTTACTTCACATTGAGCTTTTTGAGGATTGCCGAGGGCACGGCCTCCTTGTTGAGATAGATATCCATTGTCTTGGCGCGGAAATATGGAACTGAAACATAGAAATATCCGTCATAGATCTGGTTGGTGTCCCATGAATTCTTCACCTTATAATACGGGTTGCCGTTCTGGTCTACGGCCTTGCCGACGATGACCATTCCGTGGTCGTCGGTCGTTTCCTGACGGTCAAACATATCCTGACGCACCTCCTGAGTGATCTCCATCTCTTCGACCGGACCGTTGAATTTGAAACGTTCGGCCTCGCGGTCCTTGTCGGAAAGCTTGACCCATCGTGCAAGTTCGGTTCCGTCCATGTCTGCGCCCGTTTTCTCTTTCGGCATAACGGCAAAACCGTTGTTCCACTTGAATCCGCCTTCGCTGACATCGGCAGCCCAGTTGACAGAATAGCCTTTGTCCAGCGCATTGTCGACGATCTGCTGCAGCTCGTCAAGCGTAACGTTGTGGTATTGTCCCGCAAGCCAGTTGTCAGAGACTTCAAGAACAAACGGACGATAGAACGGATGGTGGGTAAACGAAGTGACCGCTATGTAATCTTCAGGCTTTATCGGAAGCGACGCTGCAAACGACTGCGGCGTATAGCTCTTGCCGTCATAGGTGAAGGTTTCGGGCAACTCTCCCAGGTAAGCGTCAAGCACTCCGTTGAGGGCTTTGCGCCAAGCTGTCGACAGGCGTTTGCCCGGTTTCTTGACAACTGCTTTGACAACTCCGGTCAGAACATCGGCCATTTCGTAATGCGAATGCTTGTCTTCTCCGTAGTTCAGGCCGCGGTAGGCTTCCTCCGGAACAATTCCGTAGGTTTCCCAGACGTAGGGGACATCCAGTCCCGATCCGCCCTGCGAGAAGTTGGTCTCGCCATACATGCGCACGTAGCGGTCGGCCTTGTCATCATAGCAATGGCGGACAACAAACATTTCCGAAAGATCCATCTCTTTGCCGGTTTTCCGCAGAATCTCGTCTTCATAAAACGAAAGACCGGAAAAACACCAGCATGTTCCCGACTTGTTCTGATCCTTGACCGGAGTGGTCTTTACCAGCTTTACGTCAGTAAACTTGAATCCCATGCTGTCGGGGGCCGAAGCCTTGTCGTCGGCTGCACAGGCGCTTCCAGCAACCAGCGCAGCCATAGCTCCAAAAATAACTTTTTTCATTGATATGCGAATCGTTTCATTAGATTTTGTAAGCAAAGTTACGTGTTTTTCCGCAAATTTGACATTTTTTGCATCGTTTTTATAGGACATTGAAGCCTGTGATTGCTTTTTTTGTGGTAAATTTGCGGAAAATGTAGCCCTGTCATAGGGCTGCCCTGTTGTTCATTCAAAAAAATATCACACCTCAGTATGTTTAAAATAATTGACAAGGAATGGTTTTCCGACCGTGTCGCGAAATTTGAAGTCGAGGCGCCTCTCATCGCCCATGCCCGGCGTCCGGGTCATTTCGTGATTGTGAGAGTCGGGGAGGGGGGCGAGAGGATACCTCTGACCATCGCCGATGCCGATCTTGACCGCGGCACGATCACCCTCGTGGTTCAGTCTGTCGGAGTCTCGACCGAAAAAATATGCGCCTTGGAGAAAGGCGACAGTTTCACTGATATTGTCGGTCCTCTGGGTCGCGCGACACATATCGGGAATGTCGGCACGGTTGTCTGTTGCGGCGGAGGCGTCGGAGTAGCGCCCCTTCTACCTATCATAAAGGCGATGAAGCAGGCCGGCAACCGTGTCGTGGCCATCCTTGCCGCCCGCACGGCTTCGCTTGTCATCCTGCGCGATCAGGTCAGCCGGTGGTGCGATGAGATGATCATAATGACCGACGACGGCTCCCTTGGCCGGAAAGGCCTTGTCACCGACGGTCTCGAGGAAGTCATTGCCCGCGAGAAAGTCGATCAGGTTGTTGCCATCGGTCCTGCCGTGATGATGAAATTCGTTGCGAAAA
Source organism: Paramuribaculum sp. (assembly GCA_029058705.1). Classification (GTDB taxonomy): domain Bacteria; phylum Bacteroidota; class Bacteroidia; order Bacteroidales; family Muribaculaceae; genus Paramuribaculum. Next base: position 3,156 of record JAIDXA010000215.1, read on the forward strand.
CAACGGCCGCCCACTCTATCCCCACAATGGTTTCGCTCAATACGGTGATGGTCGACGGAACCGGCATGTGTGGGGCCTGTCGTGTGACTGTAGGCGGTAAAACCAGATTCGTATGCATCGACGGGCCCGAATTCGACGCCCATCAGGTCGACTTCGATGAAATGATAATGAGGCTCAAGAATAACTGATACAAAACTATGGAAAAGGAAAATCCAATGGCAACGGCGTCCCGTGACGAAGTCTGGCGCGAAGAACTCCGCAAATCGCTCAGCGCACGTGAACGCACATCCATCCCCCGTGTGGTCATGCCGCAGCTGCCTCCCGAAGAGAGGGTCAGAAACAACCGGGAAGTCAACATCGGGCTTTCGCGCGATCAGGCTCTTATCGAAGCGTCGCGCTGCATGGACTGCCCCGACCCGCAGTGCGTCACCGGTTGCCCCGTGTCGATAAACATTCCCGGATTCATAAAAAATGTCGAGCGCGGACGCTTCGACGAAGCCGCTCGGGTCATCCGCTTTTCCTCGGCTCTTCCGGCCGTATGCGGACGTGTCTGCCCCCAGGAAAAACAGTGCGAAAGCCGGTGCATATATCATAAAATGAAAAAGCAGCC
>JAIDXA010000216.1 GCA_029058705.1 Paramuribaculum sp.
GTGGGATTGATTGAGAGGATTTTATGAGGTGTTTTTACGAGTTGAAGAGGGAGCATAGCGGGCTATGTGACCGATGAGACTCGGTGAAAACAACCATAAAAGACCTCAATAAACCCACAAGAATGATTTATAGCATTTTTTCGTAGTAAATTTAAACAGTTTCTAAGATGTTCGTTCAGTCGACAAATCTTTAATCGACGGGTTCATTGCGATAAGTCTTGCGATAAATCCATCCCGATCCTTAGGCGATATTTCAACAGGGGCATAACTTTTGAGGACTGAGCGGTCTGAGAGTCTTATCGCAACCCGCCGACGTGACATCCCGGCGGTTGCGAGATAGCCTGTTGTCTTTTTTACATCCTTGATTTTCGAAACAGGTATGTATGTCGGCCTGAAGAACTGATAAATAACAAGTTCGTCATCGGCAATCTCATACCAGCAGCCCAATACGGCGACAAGGCAAAGAGCTGTCATTCCTCCACAAATAAAGACTGAGTACCACCACGGCATATCTATGGCTGTGATCCATAAGAGTGCCGGAACACCAACGAAGCATAGCCATGCCCACCAGTCGATTTTTGAGCGATAAACGATTTTATTTCCCATATTTTCCAGATCCGTGCAAAGATAACAAATATTCCTGACAAAAGCTATGATGCATGTCATAGCTCCAAAATCTCTTTTTAAGGGGAATGTCCGTCGGCACAATCTGTTCAGGCGGGAACAGAAATAAAAATTAGGGGAGGAGTGATAGGTTGGGGCAGCGGTGTCTGTCTATAAAAATGACCAGTTAATACCTCATGTGCAAATGACATCACTACACATATACGTTTACTCTTTTCCTGCTGTTGACATTCAGTCTGACTCTTGCCGTCGGAGGACGGCTTTTGAAAGAAGGGAGTTGGCATGGCGTTGACCACCATGTTGCCAATGACCGGTTTCATTTGGGTTACAATTTCCGGATAGTTCCATAAGAATGTAAAAACAAATGCAACGCTCATTATGGAACAAACACCCCCTAACAACAACACGCTTAACGAACAGGACTCCATTTTTATCGAAGCACTTAAAGCTGGAAACGACGAAATCTGCCATCGTTTTTTCTATAAGGAAATAGGAGGCATATTGCATAAGATAAGACTTGAGATTTTTCGTGGAATGGTAGATTTCGACGAGATGGTCAGCGAGCTGTATTTGTATCTTTCACGTAGTGACTGGGCAAAACTGAATAGATTTGATGGAAGAAATGGTTGCCGTCTGCGAACATGGATGATTCCGGTGGCATGGCGATTTTTCATAAACACGCGAGAAAAACTGTCGTACGGCGATGGCGACGAAGTCGGGTCGTCTGTTGAGAATCCAGTTTCACATGATGATTTGCGTGTCCAGATAGCCATTGATGTCAATGCCGTACTGGAGAGAATGCCAAACCGTCGCTATGCTGAAATCATTCGCCTTCTTCTGATTGAGGGATATGCTCCTCAGGATATTGCCGG
>JAIDXA010000217.1 GCA_029058705.1 Paramuribaculum sp.
GCGCCATATCCTCCGCTCCGGCACCTCCACGTGCATAGGAATCGTTTATCGCAAACCGACAGCCAAGTCCAGATTCGCAATAACCACGCAGGAAATCCATCTCCTCATCGGTATCTGTCGGGAAACGGTTGAACACAACGACCACCGTCTGGCCGAAGCGGCGCAGATTCTCAACGTGGCGACGCAGATTCTCAACTCCGCAGCGGAGGCCGGCAAGCGAGGGCCGGCCGATTTCGTCGACAGGAATCCCGCCATGCATCTTGAGGCCACGTGCGGTCGCCACTATCACAGTCAGATCAGGTGAGAATCCGGCACTGCGGCAGACTATATCGAAAAACTTCTCAGCGCCGAGATCAGCGCCGAAGCCGGCTTCCGTGATGCAATAGTCGGCATGTTGCAGAGCGAGTCTGGTTGCAATGACCGAGTTGCAGCCATGGGCGATGTTTGCAAAAGGGCCTCCATGAATCACCGCGGGCGTCCGTTCGACGGTTTGGACAAGGTTTGGCCTGACAGCGTCGGCCAGCAAGGCCATGACTGCGCCGGTTGCTCCGAGATCACTGACACGGAAGGGAGTTCCGTCATGCCGCATGGCCAGAATGATATTGCCGACGCGGCGTCTAAGATCCTCCTCATCGTTGGCCAGACACAGGATGGCCATGAGCTCCGAAGCAGCGGTGATGTCGAAACCGCTTTGCGACGGCAGGCCGTCGGCCGGAGCGCCGAGCCCTGTCACTATCGTGCGCAACGAACGGTCATTGACGTCAAGCACCCTGCGCCATATGACCTCCTTAATCTCCAGTCCCTGACGCCGATGCTGAAAAATGTAATTGTCGAGCATCGCCGAGATAAGATTGTGGGCTGAGGTTATGGCGTGGAAATCACCCGTGAAATGAAGATTGATACGCTCCATCGGAAGCACCTGGGAATATCCACCTCCCGCCGCCCCGCCTTTCAGTCCGAAGCATGGTCCGAGCGACGGTTCGCGCAAGGCCGGAATTGCATTATAGCCAAGCCGGCACAGACCCTGTGCGAGGCCGATCGAAACCGTTGTTTTTCCGATACCTGCTTTGGTTGCGGTTATTGCCGTGACGAGGATGAGTTTGCCTTTTGCCGACGGCGTGTCCGGATCTGAAGCCGGAGTCACCTTTGCGATAAACCTGCCGTAGTTTTCAAGACGGTCGCGGCTGATTGCAGCTTTATCGGCAATTTCTTCAATGGGGGCAAGGCGCGCCTCACGCGCGATTTCAATATCTGTTTTCATTCAAAATACCTGATTTTACATCGCAGTGACCCATACCTGACCAACGGTTGTCCACGTGGCCGGCCGCTGTTGCAAATCCCTGCAAATAGCTGCACAAAATTACAAAAAAGAACGGCACATCCGCAACCCGTGGGTAAAATTCCATGGCGAGATGCATGTTTTATGGCCTTTTTTGCCTAATTTTGCATCAATGTTAGCTCCGCTTACAGAAAAAAACAATCGAGTGACCGCCATGACAAATCCCCATAAATTCAGATTCGCATGCATACTAATGCTTTGGCTTGCGCTGTGTTATATCATGGTTACAAGCCGGCCGTTCACACTTTGGGTAGCGTTTGTCATCGTGGCCTCGGGAATTGTGGTGTTTGTGCCTCTTTATAAAAAGCATATGAAGAAATGACAACGACCCTTTCCTCTACACCGAACGACTCCAGACAGAAGCTTGACGGCAAGGAATATCCGGTTCTGTCAGGAATAAACAGTCCGGACGATGTCAGGGCTCTTGCTCCGACTGCCCTGCCGCAACTGTGCAATGATATCCGCAGGTTTCTCATAGGGCAACTTTCAAAAAACCCAGGACACTTCGCGTCGAGCATGGGTGCAGTCGAACTGACTGTCGCGCTCCACTATGTTTTCAACACACCCTACGACCGCATTGTCTGGGATGTCGGCCATCAGGCCTATGGGCACAAACTGCTGACAGGCCGTGCCGAACGATTTCACACCAACCGTACTCTGGGCGGCCTGAGCGGCTTTCCGTCGCCAGCCGAAAGCGAATATGACACATTTGCAGCCGGACATGCCTCCAACTCTATTTCGGCGGCTCTGGGCATGGCCGTCGCTACGGCCATGAAAGAGGAATCGCCGAAACGCCACGTCGTAGCAGTCATCGGTGACGCCTCGATTTCCGGAGGTCTGGCCTTCGAGGGCATCAACAATGCAGCCAATTCCAATGCCAACGTGCTGATAATCCTCAACGACAACGACATGTCGATTGACCACAACGTAGGCTCGCTGAACTCCTATCTGGCCCATCTCACCACATCAAAGGCCTACAACGCCCTCCGTTACAAAGCCTATAACACGTTGCGCCGCTCCCATCTGTTATCGGAGAAACACCGCGGCCGGATACTTAGATTCAACAATTCGCTCAAATCGCTGTTAACCAAAGAACAGAATCTTTTTGAAGGGCTCAACATACGCTATTTCGGCCCGTTTGACGGTCACGATCTGCCCCGGATCATCCGTGTGCTTCAGGACATCAAAGACATGAACGGTCCGAGGATTCTCCACTTGCGCACCATCAAGGGACGCGGTTTCGTCCCCGCCGAGGAAAACCCCGCCGAGTGGCACGCTCCGGGACGTTTCGACCCTGTTACAGGCAAACGCATCATAAACGAGACAACCGACACCCGACCGCCGAAATATCAGGATGTTTTCGGCGAAACACTTGTGGAACTGGCCCGAAACAATCCGCGGATCGTAGGCATAACCGCCGCAATGCTCTCCGGAACATCAATCTCGATGCTCCGCAACGAAATGCCTGAACGCGCATTTGATGTCGGGATTTCCGAGGGGCATGCCGTCACGTTCGCCGGCGGCATGGCGAAAGACGGCCTGATTCCTTTCGTTGCGATCTACTCGTCATTTCTCCAGAGAGCCTACGATCATATCATCCATGATGTGGCGCTGATGGAACTCCCCGTAGTTTTCGCCATCGACCGGGCCGGGATTGTCGGAGAAGACGGCGCGACCCACCACGGGCTGTTTGACCTCTCATATCTTTCCGACATACCGGGAATGACGATCGCGTCGCCCCGCAACGAGATCATGCTGCGCAACCTCCTTTTCACCGCCCAGCTGCCGGGACGCAAGGGGCCTATTGCCATCCGCTACCCCCGTGGCGAGGGGAAAAACGCCGACTGGCGTCAACCGATGAAGGCTCTGACAGAAGGAAAAGGCGAAAGGCTGACTGAAGGCCATGATGTCGCAGTGCTTTCGCTCGGTCCGATCGGCGACACCGCTGCCGAAGCGGTTGCCGAAGCAAACAAAAGAGGAATCTCTACGGCCCATTATGACATGATATACCTTCGGCCTGTCGACGAATCGATTCTTAAGGAAATCGGACAAAGCGGCATACCGGTCATTACCGTCGAAGACGGATCGGTCAAAGGCGGACTGGGTTCGACAGTTCTCGAATGGCTATCCGACAATGGATTCAACAACAGAGTAACACGCATCGGTACACCCGCATCGCGCTTTGTCACCCACGGCAAAGTCAGCGAACTCCACAGCCTTTGCGGAATGGATGCCGATTCCATTCTAAAAGCTATCATCAACGCAAACAATCCCAAGAGATGAAAATTGTCATTGCCGGCGCAGGCGAAGTCGGGTCACATCTGGCCCGGATGCTTTCGCATGAAAACCAGGACATCATAATTATCGACACAAACCAGGAACGGATCGAACAACTCGACCAGTCATGCAATCTGCTGACGGTTGTCGGCCACCCTACTTCGATCACAACGATCCGTCAGGCGATCGGCAACGGATGTGACCTGTTCATCGCAGTCACTCCTGAGGAAACTTCCAACGTGACAGCCTGCATGATAGCCAAGAGTCTGGGCGCAAAAAAAACGGTTGCCCGAATCGACAACTACGAATACATGCAGCGCGACAACGCCCTGCTTTTCAACTCGCGCGGTGTCGACGCAATGATCTATCCCGAATATCTCGCAGCAAAAGAGATTCTCAAGTCGCTTGAGAGAAACTGGGTCAGAAACTGGTTTGAGCTGCACGACGGAGAGCTTATCGTTGTCGGAGTCAAAATCCGGGAAAACGCCGAACTTGTCGGCAAAAGCCTCCGCGAGCTCTCGTCGACCAACCATTTCTATCATGTCTCGGCAATCAAACGCAACCAGGAAACAATCATTCCCGGCGGTAATGACGCGGTCAAGGCCAATGACATCATCTACTTCACAACCACCCGCGAACACATCGAAGGACTTCGCCGGATCTGTGGCAAAACACTTACCGACATCAGGAAAGTGCTTATCATGGGAGGATCGCGGATTGCCGTGCGCCTGATAGCTCTCGCCGGCGACAAATATAAATTCAGAATCATCGAAATGAACCGGGATCGCTGCGAGAAACTTGCGGAACGGTGTCCCGATGCCCGCGTCAGCTGCGGCGACGCCCGCAATGTCGACATCCTTTCCGAAGAGGGAATAAGCGAGATGGACGCGTTCGTCGCACTTACAGACTCGTCGGAGACCAACATCCTCACTTCTTTGACCGCCAAGGAATACGGCGTAAAAAAAACAGTTGCCGAAGTTGAAAACATCCAGTTCATCTCTCAGGCCGAAAATCTCAACATCGGAACCATCATAAACAAAAAGCTTCTCGCTTCTGCAAAGATCTTCCAGATGCTGATAGATGCCGACGTCGAATCATCGAAGTTCATGGCGCTGGCTGACGCAGATGTCGCGGAGATCGAAGCAAAGCCGAAAGCAAAGGTGACCCGGGCCGCGGTAAAGGATCTGTCGTTGCCGCGCGACATGACAATCGCCGGACTTATCCGCAACGGACAGGGAATGCTTGTGAGCGGATCGACCACAATCCAGCCGGGCGATCACGTTCTTGTTTTCTGCCTGGCCAACACGATCCACAAAATCGAACGTCTTTTCAACTGACCGTTCCAACTTCATAACGCCTATGAGTCCGAAGATACGCCGAATAAACTATCCGATACTGCTCAGAGTGCTGGGCTGGCTGCTTCTCGTGGAAAGCTGCTTCATGTTAATCCCGTTGCTGACAGCTCTTATCTATGGGGAAAACGACTGGAAGGCTTTCGCTATCGGATGTGGCGCAACCATGGCAACAGGAATTCTGCTCACGTCATTCATCCGGTCGGCCCGATCGGAGATGGGGCGTCACGAAGGATTTCTGCTGACCGCATCGGTCTGGGTGGCTTTTTCCATCTTCGGAATGCTACCGTTTCTTCTGGCCGACAATCCGATCGGAGTCAGCGATGCATTTTTCGAAGCCATGTCGGGATTCACAACGACCGGATGTTCCGTTCTGCTTTCCGTAGAGGATATGTCGCATTCGATTGCTATGTGGAGAGCCCTGATGCAATGGATCGGCGGAATGGGGATCATCCTTTTCACTCTCGCCGTCATTCCGATGCTCAACCATTCCGGAGGAATGCAGCTGTTCAATGCCGAAGTCACCGGAATCACCCACGAAAAACTCCGGCCCCGCATCAGCTCCACTGCAAAGAGCCTATGGCTTATATATATATGTCTGACAATTCTGCTGATCGCATTTCTCTGGATCGGCCCGATGAATCTGTTCGACAGCATATGCCATGCCTTTTCAGCGATCTCGACAGGTGGATTCTCGACGCGCGACAACAGTCTCGCATTCTACAACTCCGACTATGTCACAATCGTCGTCACAATCTTCATGTTTCTCGGCGGAACGAGTTTCGCGCTGATGTACCGTGTTATACTCGGCGACCCCGGCGCACTGATGCGCAACGATGTGTTTCGCTCCTATCTGATCATCGTCGGGGTTTTCTATCTCGCGTTTGTCGGAAGCATCGTCGCACTCGGACAGGTCGAGGACTGGCGTTCGGTCACGATCTATCCCCTATTCCAGATCATTTCGACGATTACGAGCACAGGGCTCAGTGTGTGCGATTTCGAAGCCTGGGGGCCATTTGTCCTGGCACTTATCTTTGTGCTGATGTTTACGGGAGCATGTGCCGGGTCAACGTCGGGAGGGGCAAAAATAGACCGAATGCTGTTCCTGATCAAAAACTCCCACAACGAGCTCTACAAATGTGTCCATCCAAACGCTGTGACCAATGTCAGGATCAACGACAAGGTTGTTCCGTCGCCGATTGTCTCAAAAGTGATTGCGTTTCTCTGCATCTATATAATGGTCATAGCCGTGGGCGGAATCATCCTGACCGCTCTGGGCCTTCCGATAGTCGATTCGTTTTTTTCAGCGTTCTCTTGCGTCAGCAATACCGGATTGGGAGCCGGAGTGACCGGCCACGGAGGAAATTTCGACATTATCCCCGACGCCGGGAAGTGGATTCTGTCATCACTGATGCTTATCGGACGTCTGGAACTGTTTACCGTGCTGATTCTTCTGACTCCTGAATTCTGGATCAAATGATTTCGGGAACAGACCGCGTCAGGGATGCATCCGGATTAACAAAAGCGAGCCGCCCGGTAGCACGCGTGACAGCCGTATAGATCCAACGGTAGAAATCTTTTGTCTGATATGCTTCGGCGGCTATCGACCCCATATCCACAAACACGCTCTTCCACTGGCCGCCCTGAGCTTTATGGCATGTCACCGCATAGGCATACTTGACCTGAAGCGCATTGACATATGGGTCACTACGCAAAAGTCTCATACGCGTTTTCAGAGGTGTTGTGCCCGTAAAAAGATCGGGATCGTTCATCGCTGACATATAAAGGCGGTTATATCGCTCGGGCTCGAGCGAAGGAGTGTCGTTGACCAGCGTGTCGAGCAGAATCTTGCAGTCAAACGAAAGATCCCTGTCGGGAAGCCGCAGGCTGACGTCGGCAAAGCGGAATCCGTATTTTTCTTCGGTCCCGTAGATGGCATCGACGATCGCGGTGTCGCCGTTGGCCACGAAATCAAGGCCTTTTACCTTGGTACTCCACAGATAGTTGTTTTTGGCTACCATAAGCAACTCATCGCGACACAACTCCTCTTCGCGATAGAGAATATTGGCGCGGATTGCCAGGTTGAACATCGTTGCGCGTTTATTAGACCGCGTGACAATCAGCGTTTCTGTTATCCCGTGCTCATTGTAGGCAGACGATATCTCATCCTCCAGCTCATCGCCACCGACAGCCACCACATCGGCAAACTGACGGAAAAAAATCCTCGGCATGACCAACGGTTCACGGGTCATCGCTTTCCGAAGCCAGGTCGCATTATAGAGAATCCCCGAATCTTTTGACTGTCTGACAACACGTGTCATAGTGGCGCGCGTAACCCTCAGACCGAAACTTTTCAATACATCAGGTCGCATTGCCGGACTTTCATCACACCCGACGGGGGGAAGCTGCGCGGTGTCGCCGAGGAGAATCATCCTGCAACCTTCGCCGGAATAGACATAATGGATCAGATCTTCGAGCAGACTGCGCTGGCCGGGGCGATCTGTTCCTGAACCATCACCGATCATAGAGGCTTCATCGACAATAAACACCGCACCTGTCAGCGGGTTATCGGCCACTTCGGCCATATCATGCATCAGACCGCCTTCGGTTCCGCGATATATCCGGCGGTGGATCGTCGACGCGGGATATTTTGCAAAACGCCCGAACACTTTGGCGGCGCGCCCCGTAGGCGCAAGCAAAACTACCGGAACCTCGGCTTCACGCAATGCACGCACCAGAGCTCCGGTCAGTGAAGTTTTCCCTGTTCCGGCATATCCACTGAGGAGAAAGACCGAATCCGACGGACCGTTGACGGCGCAGAAACGGGCAAGCGCAGCCATCAACTCGATCTGCTGGTCGGTCGGATCGTAGGGAAGATTCAGAAAAATCCGTTCGGCGAACTCATTTATATCCATTTTCAGAATTCATGCGCGTCGACTGATTGTTTATGGAAGTCCGCCGACGGCACATGCTGTCGGTTGTCTGGATAAGGCGCTGAAGATCGGCCGGGGTAAAGGAGATATCGAAAGAGTCTTTACGGTCCGAGGCTATGTAACGGTTGCGGTAACCGAAACGGGCATCGGAAATATCGATCAGCGATCTGCGCTGAAGCGAATCTCCGAGTTGCTGGCGAAGGAATTCGACAACACCATGGTTAAGCGAGTCGCGGTTCTCTTTCATCATCATGAAATCGAGTTTATCGACGTCGATCTCTGTCCGGAATGTCACATAACGGTCCATTACCGACATACCGAGCAACACAACACCGTCTTCAATCTCATACGGGCATTCGCGATTGTCGGAGCTGACACGATTGCGCACCTTGATCTCGTCGACATCGCGAACCTCGGGCTTCTCGGGACGCATTGCACGCCACCGCGCCGCCGGCAAGTCAAATGAAAGCCGTGGCCTGTATGTGCGGCCGCCAACCTCAATGTGCAAACCGACACCTGACTGCCGCGAAATCGCGAGCATGGAGTCGACAGAAGCAGCTTCGCCAAGCATCCCGATGATTGTTTTCTGAACTCTCTCATCTGAGACAACCGCTGCTGAATCGATCAGATCGTCGTCGAGGGTGATCCACATCGAAAGCAATGAATCGATCTCTGACACAGCTACCGAATCTACAGAAAGCTCAGACGAAACTTCCAGCGGCAGAGCCATTGAGCTGACAGTTTCTGACAGCATTGCAAGCGAATCGGTCTCCGCAGCGTTACCGGCGCTGCCCGCGTCCGTGCCGCAGCCTGTCATGCAGGCAAGCAGCAAAACGCTCATAAATATGATTGTCTTCCTCATGATTTGATGTCATTGAATAAAACTTCAGAAAGCATTTTTCTCACCATGTATCGCATTGTAGACCGTTCTGAACATTATTTTAAGATCGAGAAGAAACGACCAATGCTCAATGTACCAGACATCGTGGCGGACGCGCTCTTCCATCTGCCACAACTCCTCGGTCTGTCCGCGCAGGCCGTTGATCTGCGCCCAGCCAGTGATGCCCGGTTTGATATAATGCCGGACCATATACTTGTCGATCAGAACGGAATACTGTTCGGTGTGTTTTAGCATGTGCGGACGAGGTCCGACAATCGACATGTCGCCTTTCAGAACATTCAGGAACTGAGGGAGTTCGTCAAGAGATGTGCGGCGCAGGAAATCACCTACCTTGGTTTTTCGGGGGTCGTCTTTAGATGCCTGGACTTTGTCGGCCTCATCATTAACCCTCATGGTTCTGAATTTCAAACAGTTGAACTCACGCCCGCGATAACCGGTGCGCTTCTGGCTGAAAAACACCGGACCCGGCGACGAAATTTTTATTGCGATCGCTACGGGAACAAACAGCAATGGCGAACAGATCAGCGCAACGCTCGAAAATGCGATATCAAACATGCGTTTTATCAATCGGTTGCGCATCTTTTTCAAAGGCTGATGCCGAAATGAAAGAACGGGAACCTGCCCCATGGCATAGAGATCGAATGTACGTGCTATGGTCGATGACAGCTGAGGCACATAATAGAACTGTGTGACATTCGATTCGGCTATTTCCACAGTAGCCGTTATAGCCTCTTCTTCAGAACCAGGCAACGTGCAGAAGATTTCATCCACGCCATGACGGGCTATGAATTCGTCGAGTCTGTCGATCGGACCGCGGTATAGACCTTCGGGAGTCTCTATGCCGGGCGTCTTGTCAAAAAAACCAAGAACCCTGTAGCCGAATCCCGTATCGGATGTCATTTCCCGGAACAAACGGTGTCCTGTGGAATTGTCACCGACAATAACTACCTTCGAAAAGTTCCTGCCACGTCCTCTGTAGTGTTTTATCATTATACGCGAGACAGACCACCACATCGGAAAAAGCAGGAACAGAATCCCATAGAACTCTGCAAATCCGCTTAGAGGCATCTGGTCTATCTGGAGAAAAAACAGGCTTGCAATAAACAGCGGAGCATGCAACAACACAGCTTTAAACGAGTTGGAAATGACATGCTCCATGGCGATCGCCCTGCGGGCCTGGGTGTTTGCCATTGAATAGGCTGCCGGAAGATAGGCAAGATTCGCCATGAGCCAGACTAATCTCGGACGTTCGGCATCGAATTCCGGCGTAAGGGCTACTGTTACAAAAAATGCAATGTTCAGAATAAGAAAGTCACAGCCTGTAAGAATCCACCGGATGTAACGTCCGTAACGTCCTCGCTGGTTTATGCCTGTCATGGTCTATTAAATTTCTTGGCGTGGTTATTGTAGAGGAAACGCTCAACAGGCGTTTCTGTTCATTTTCACCGTCAGTCCGGGCGGTGGGCAACCGTTTTCCCCACCGCCCGTCACTGACGGTTATTACAGGTTTTCGGACAGCCGGATTTCATTCGCCGGCAATCTGTTCGTCTATCAGCCGGATACGGGTTTCCATATCGGCTATTGAATTTTTAAGACGCTGTATGTTCTTCTCGATCTCAGCAAGCATCGACGAACCGGAGCGTGATCTGGCCGACAGGAACGAGAGATTGTTTTCATAAGTCGCAAGCTCAGCCTTGCGGCTTTCATAGGCACGCATCATCCTGTCACGCTCTCTTGAAAGTTTACCCTTGTCACCGGCATTTGCCGCCAGCGAATTCTGGAAACTTTCCATGCGGGCCCGTTTTTCGTGTATGTCATATTTGTCAAAAACCTGACGCATCACTTCGCGATATGCCTCATGAAGCCGGTCTTTGTCTTTGAAGGGAACATGACCTGTTTCCTGCCATTGCGAGCGCAGCTCCTTGATTCGGGCCAGAGCTTCGGCGCGTTCCATCGTTGCATCATCTGAATTCAAGGCATTCAGCTCGGCAATGATTGCTTTTTTTGTCTTGAGATTAGCCTGTTCGGCGCGTCTGACATCAGAAGTCGCATGTTTCTTACGGTCGAAGAAACTGTTGCATGCGGTCAGGAAACGCTGCCATATGGCATCACTGTGTTTTTTCGGAACCGCTCCGATTGTCTTCCATTCTTTCTGAAGCTCAAGGATACGGTCGGTTGTCTTTCGCCATTCGGTGCTGTCGGCCAATGCCTCCGCTTGCTCACAAAGGCGGGTCTTGGCCTCAAGATTTTCGGCAAGAGACGTCTTCATCGACTGGAAAAATTCGGCCTTGGCAGAGAAGAAGGCGTCGCATGATTTACGGAAGCGTGTGAACAGCTGACTGTTTGCTTTGCGCGAGGCAAAGCCGATTGTCTTCCATTCCTTCTGGGCATCCATGATCTTACGGGTCGCGTCGTTCCATCCGGTGAAATTCGTAAGCGCGGCTGTATCAATCGACTCAATCGCTTCACACAATGCCGTCTTCGCGGCCTCGCTGGCCTGTTCACGCTGCTTGCGTTCTTCAAAAAATGCCTGATACCGTTTATTTATTTCAGCCGATGCATCTTTGAACTGAGCCCATATTTCTTCACGAAGATCCTTGGCTACAGGTCCGGTTTCGCGCCACTTTTCGTGAAGTTCCTGCAGCCGTCGGAAAGCAGTCAGGACATCGTCTTCGGCCATAAGATTCTTTGCCTCGTCGATCAGGAGCTGTTTTTCAGAAAGGTTCTTTTTGAAATCATAGTCTCTCAGTTCTTTATTCACTTTCCACTGATCATAGAAATGCTCAACGGCTTCCTGAAAAGCTTTCCAGACCTGAGTCGTGTTCTGCTGGGGCACATCTCCGATTTCCTTGAATGCCGTCTGAAGTTCCTTCGCCCGCGGATAATGGCGATTGACATTATCCGTATCGGAAGCCATTTCCGACAACTCACTGATAATTGCCTGCTTGCGCTCAAGATTCGCAAGTTGCTCAGCTTCAATCCGAGCGCGATACTCATTGCGTTTTTCCTTGATGACTCCCATCAATGCCTTGAATTCGGCTTCTTCTTCAAGCGGGGTCGGAGCAAATGTTTCGGGGTCATTGCCTGCCGCGACAAATTCATCGCGTCTGACAGCCATCAACTCATTGACAAACGAATAGAACTGCTGTTTAAGGCGGCCGATCTCGTCGGTCGTGATCAATGACGCATCTCCTGCCTGTAGCTCTTTAAGCCGAAGTAGAATATCCGAAATTCCGCGTGGTTCGCCGACTCCGTTATCTGCAGTTCCATCTGCGTCTTCAGCTGTCAGAACTTCATCGGACAATTCAGCACTTTCAATTTCAATTGCCTTTTCTTCTTCATTAACCTTAAGTTGAGACTCCGCTACGGTTGCCTGCGCTCCTGTAGCTTCGGTGGGGATAGTAGCGTCAACCGTCTGTTCTGCAGATCGATCGACCTTTTCATGGAATTCCATTGTCAAGAGTGTTATGGTGAATATTTCAATGATGACGGCCTGTCAGTCGCTGACTGCAACAAGCTATTCGGAGTCAAAAATAGTCATAATTTCCAAAACTTCCAACTTAATGCAACAACTTTTACAGCAACCGCGCACGGCTCTTTCATTTAAAAAAGTCTTGTACTTCCGAAAATCCTGTTATTTTATAGCGGGGGAAGTCTGAACGGGA
>JAIDXA010000218.1 GCA_029058705.1 Paramuribaculum sp.
ATAACAACCGGCGCCGCGTCAAAATTCATTATTTTGACGGGGCGCCTGTTGTTATTAGCGAGTTGTGGGATTAGCGAGTGGTCAGTTTAAGACTGGCAGCCTTGACTCCGGGAGCAGAAGCTTTGAATGTAATCTCACCCGGCTTTTCCCCTGCCCTGACGAGAGCTGTCAGCTGGCCGTGGAACAACGACATTGACGGAGCCTGGAACAGCTCGACACATGTCGGATCGCCATTAGCAGCGGCCTCATAAGTTCCGGCTCCGCTTACTGAAAATTTCACCTTCTGACTAGCGTCGGGGCAGAGGTTGCCGTCTTTGTCAACGACACGTACATTGATGAAAGCCATGTCTTTTCCATCGGCTTTATAGTCAGCCCGATCAGCACTGAGTTCGAGATGATGGGGCTTACCGGCGGTTTTCACTTCAGCGGTATCAACGGGTTCTCCTTTTGCATTATAGCCTACGACAGTAACCGTTCCGGGCTCATAGCGGGTGTCCATCCACATGAGTCGATAGCGTTTCTGTCGTTCGAAGTTTTTCTGAGCCTCGGGAGTATAGCTGCTATCGACTGCCACAGAGAGGTCTTTTTTGCGTCGACCCTGGCTGACACCATTGATAAAAAGTTCGGCTTCGGGAAGGTTTGTGTAGACAAATACGGGAGTAACCTCACCTTCACGTCCCGGCCAGGTCCAATGAGGGAGAATATGGAGAGTTGAAGCTGTCGGATTCCAATGGCTGCGATAGAGATAGTAACGGTCCTTGGGGATTCCGGCAAGGTCAATGATTCCGAACAGAGAACTGTGGCTTGGCCAGTTGGTGTAGTATGGCGTCGGTTCGCCAAGATAGTCAAATCCGGTCCAGACGAATTCGCCAATGCAATACGGGAGATCTTCGTGCTGGATAAAGTCGTCTTCGGGAAGGTTTGACCAACCGCAGTGTTCCACATCATAGCCCGAGGCCTGATGGTCGTCGTAGGTAGCCATTGCCTTGCGTTCGACAGGGAACTTGTAGACACCGCGCGAACTCACCGTAGATGCGGTTTCAGTTCCCAAAACAATCTGCTGAGGCAGTTTCTCATATGCTTCAGGATATTTGAAGGGGCGGTAGTTAAAACCGGCGACATCCATGATTGCAGCGAAATTGTTGTTCAGGACAGCATCGGGGCCATCCATTCCCTGAGTGACGGGACGCGAGGGGTCAAGCCGGTGGCAAATGTTCTGAAGGAAATAGGCAGTTTTCACATCGCCTTTATGCCATTGTTCCGAGACTTCGTTACCGATACACCACATGACAACCGAGGGATTGTTGCGGTAGTGGCGAATAAGGTTCGTGAGATCTTTCTCTGCCCATTCGTCAAACAAAAGGTTATAGCCGTTCTTCACCTTCGGTTTACGCCATTCATCGAAGCTTTCGGCCATGACCATCATGCCCATTTCATCGCAAGCCTTAACGAATTCGGGCGCGGGCATGTTGTGGGAGGTCCGGATTGCGTTACACCCCATGTCTTTAAGCATCCGTATCTGGCGGCGGACCGCAGCATCATTCACAGCAGCTCCCAACGGGCCTAGATCGTGGTGGTTGCAGACGCCTTTAAAAACGGTTTTCTCACCGTTGAGATAGAAACCGTCGTCGGGACGGATTTCAATGGAACGGATTCCGAAGGTGGTTTCATAGGTGTCCTTGACGGAATTGCGTTCGACGAGTTCGGATTTTGCAGAATACAGGCTGGGGGAATCAGGCGACCAAAGCTGCGGGTTTCTGACTATGAACGACTGATTGACAATCGAGTCGTTATAGGCAAGATCAATAAGGCGAGAAGAAACGGATCTGATCTGATGTCCCTGGGGAGAATAGATGGTTGTCCGGAGTTCATATTTCGATTCGTCGGCGCCTGCGGGCAATGCGATTTCCGTCGCGATTTCAACCCGCGCCCATTCCTTGCTGACTTCAGGGGTTGTGACACAGGTTCCCCACATCGGAATGTGAGCTCCGTCTGTAATGATCATATGGACGTTGCGATACAGACCCGCGCCGGGATACCATCGCGAAGATTCGGGGAGGTTTTCCAGCCGGACGGCTATCAGGTTTTCCTGTCCGGGATTGACAAGGTCTGTCACATCAAAAAAGAAAGAGTTGTAGCCATAAGGCCAATACCCGGCTTCTTTTCCATTGACATATACGCGCGCATGCGACATTGCACCGTCGAATTTAAGTGTTACCCGCTCACCATCGGACAATGCGGGCACCGACACATTGTTGCGATACCAACCGGTCCCGACAAAAGGAAGCCCACCGGTTCGGCCGGCATGTTCCATAGCCTCCTTTTGACCATCCTGAGCAATCGCTACATTCTGCATGTCGTTCTGCCAGCTGAAAGGGCCATAAATCGCCCAGTCGTGCGGCACCCTTACATTCTGCCACGATTTGTCGTTAAAGGAAGGAGATGAGAACTGGCTGTTGTCATCGCGTGTGAAACGCCATCCATTGTCAAGAAGAATATTCTCACGCGCATCCACAGTCAAAGATGTGGACAAAAGAAGAGCGGCTGCCGAAAAGGCGCAGAGGGGAAAATGAAACCTGGAGGTCTTTTTCATGGATTTTCTTTGAATTTAAATCTCAAAAGTTTAATTTTGCACAACGGAATTGTTTAACCGAGACCTGTTGCGGGTCGTGTTTAACAGTCCGCTTACAAAAATAGTAAATTTTTACAATCCCGGCAATATCCGGCAAGAAATAAGAGAGTGTTTGAATTTAAACCGTGTCAACAATAACACAAATGAAAGGTATAAACTTCAAAATAATCCTGAGGTCTTTTTTGGCGGATTCAGCCAAGTCTCATCAGTCGCATAGCCCGCTATGCTCCTTCTTCAACTCGCGGAATCCTCTCAAAAAATCCTCTCAGTTTAATTTGATTTAAATCCAAACACTCTCTAAGTCATCAATGCCGAGAGTCATGTCCATCAACCCAACTAATCAAATTGTCTCATGAAAGTGATTGTCATCAACGGCAGCGCACACACAGAAGGCTGCACCGCCCGCGCCCTGCAGGAAGTGGAAAACCAACTGACATCATCGGGGATCGAAGTCGAGCGAATCAACGTAGCAGTGCAACCGGTCCGCGGGTGCATCGGATGCCGCAAATGTGCCGAGATCAAACGTTGCGTTTTCGATGACATAGTCAATGAAGTGGCCGGCAAATTAGATGAGGCCGACGGTCTGCTCATCGGGAGTCCGGTCTATTACGCAGGAGTCAACGGACAATTGCGCGCATTTCTCGACCGGCTATTCTACAGTTCATCGTCGAAATCCAAGTCGATGAAGGTTGGTGCGGTCGTTGTTTCATCCCGCCGCGCCGGAAGCACAACGGCCTATGATGAGATCATAAAATATTTCTCAATAGCATCGATGCCCATCGTCACTTCCACATACTGGAATGAAGTCCACGGTTCAAACGCCGCAGAGGTAGAACAAGATCTCGAAGGCTTGCAAACGCTGCGGAATTTAGGCCGCAATATGGCATTTCTCATGAAGGCTATCGACAGCAACCGCGATTCAATTCCGGCTCTTGAGCGAAGCGAACGCACTAATTTCATCCGCTGAAGATTTTGGTTCAATAATGACTCTCCCCTTATGAATGAAATTGAGAAACTGATCTTCAACATCGACATTCCGAGCGACAAACCGGCATCGGGAAAGATTCTTGTCTCCGAGCCATTTCTAAGAGAAGAATACTTCCGCCATGCCGTCGTTGCTCTTTTTGACCATAGCGACGGAGGCTCATCCATGGGAGCGGTCCTCAACCGGCAGACAACAATCGCGCTCCAGAATCTCCTTCCAGACATCGAAACCGAAAATCCGATCCCTGTTTTCTGCGGCGGCCCGATGTCATGCGACCGCCTGTTTTTCATCCATGCCCTCGGGGATATCATAAGCGATTCCAAACAACTGACCGAGTCGCTCTGGATCGGCGGCGATTTCGGACAGATTACAGAGTATGTCAATGCCGGATATCCTCTGGAGGGTTATGTCAGGTTCATACTTGGCTACAGCGGATGGTCGGCCGGACAGCTCGAAGAGGAGATTGACAACAGAGTATGGGCCGTCACCTCACCCGACTCCCCTGCCCGAATCCTCACGGGATCGGATGACAGCTACTGGCATCACTATGTCAGACGTCTGGGCAACCGATACAGGGGCTGGAGATTCCATCCTGCGAATCCGAGCGCAAATTAAGAGAGTGTTTGAATTTAAACCGCGTTAACAGTAATACGAATGAACGGCAGAAACTTCAAAATAATCCTGAGGTCTTTTATGGTTGTTTTAACCGAGTCTCATCGGTCACATAGCCCGCTATGCTCCCTCTTCAACTCGTAATAACACCTCATAAAATCCTCTCAATTAATCCCACAACTAAATTTAAACAGTTTCTTAGGAGCAGTTCCTGAGCGCTTCACAATGGCCGTGGCAGTCATTCAGAGGGAATCGTATCCCGGACAGTGCGGGCGATCTGGCTTCTGACAGCCTGCAACATGCGTTCAAGCCTTTGCTTTTCAATCTCCTGCTTCTTCCTTTGGCGAATGAGCGATGAAATTTCAAAAACCGAGGCAACCCCCTGCTTCTGCGGTTCGGAAAGCTGCACAGACACTGTTTTGTCGCCGGAAAAGGACACTGACAGCGGCTCATTCTTATGCTCAGAGATGAAATTTCCGATCTCAATGCATTCTCCTTCTATAAATGTGACCACGTCGTTGATGCCGGAACGATCACTGCGCTCTCCATCATGAGCTACGGCAGGAGTAGAGGCAGATTCGCCTCCCGCACTGACAGAAACAGCAGTCAACCGCAAATGACCCGGCGCGGTTGCAATTATGTACGGGCGACCGTCGGGCGCCATACGGGCATGAAGCCCGACTGAGCCGCCTACGTCAACGCGCCCTTCGCACTGCGGGATATAATAGTTTTCTATCGGATTGGAGACCAAGCGTAACGACGCGGACATGGAATCGAGCCGAAAGGCAGATACCGCCGAAATGCTGTCGGCAATTTCAAGTTGCCGGTTTGTCAGCTGCTCCAGGACGATCGGACGCAGAGATACCGCCTGACGGCGTACATCAGTAGCTTCCGGATATGCCGCATCAATAGAGTCCAACAGATCAAGAGCATCCTGATAGCGGCACTGGCTATTTAACCGGAGTGCCTCATTGTATATACGCTGTGCATTCTCAGATACAGAGCTTCCGCCACATGACGCAATCGTCAGTGCGGTGGAGAGGATTATAACAGATTTTGTTTTTTTAATTGCCACGTTGAACATCTTTTACGCCTTTTACGGCAGAAATTTTCGAGATTAACTGACGAAGGATCGAGGTGTTTTCCACTCCTACAACAAGAAAGCCATGAAAGAGCCCGTCGTTGGAGTTGATGGAGATGTTGCGGAGCGATGCCCCGGATTGCTTGTTGATTATAGAGGAGATGTTGGTCACGATACCGATATCATCGGTGCCGACAACGGAAATATTGGCCACAAACTCATCGCCGCAACGCCCCGACCAGCGGGTAGGGATGACACGGTAGGGATATCTGTCGATTATGTTCCGTGCGTTCGGACAATTCCGCCGATGAATCTTTATGACGCCTTCGGAAGATACGAATCCAAACACGTCGTCACCATAGATGGGGTTGCAGCATTTTGAAAAACGATAGTTCATCCCCTTGACATTGTCGCCGATGACAAGCACATCTCCTGAAGCCTCATGGACTGCGTCGGCCGTCTGCTGCATTGTGAATTCTTCGGCAGAAACGCGTTCAGACGCGCTCTCCTCCTTTTTCAGCATTGCTTCATATTGAGCGACAAGATCATTGACGTCGAGGTCGTTTGAGGCGACTGCATTATAGAACTCGGTCACGGTCTTGAATCCGAGCTTCTTGATCATGCGCATGAAAATTGCCTCATCAATATCGATCTTGCGATTCTTGAAACGCCTGGCGACCATCTCTTTTGCCAACTCGGCGTCACGGTTGGCCTTCTCTTTCAAGGCCTGCCTTATTTTCGACCGGGCTTTTGAGGTTACAACGAAGTTCAGCCAGTCGAGTTTCGGCGACTGGGAGGATGAGGTCAGAATCTCCACCGTGTCGCCGCTGTGGAGCTTGTGGTTGATTTTTCTGTTTTTCCCGTTGACGCGGCCGCCAGTGCACACACATCCAAGACTCGAGTGGATGTTGAAAGCAAAGTCAAGGATTGTCGATCCCAAAGGGAGCTTATACAGATCGCCACGAGGCGTGAAGACGAACACTTCTTTATTATACAGATCCATCTTCATATTTCTCATAAGTTCCGTCGGTCCCGACTCTGCATCCTCAAGGATGTCGCGGACATGGTTCATCCACATATCGAGCTGATTCTCGCTTTTTATGCCCTTGTATTTCCAATGGGCGGCGAGTCCGGTTTCAGCGATCTCATCCATTCTGCGGGATCTTATCTGGACTTCGACCCATTTGTCGTCAGGCCCGAGTACGGTTATGTGCAGCGATTCATAGCCGTTTGACTTCGGGACCGACAGCCAGTCTTTCATTCTGGCAGGGTTCGGCTGGAACATATCTGTGATGACCGAGAATGCAAGCCAACATTCAGCACGCTCCCTTACACGTTCGACATCAAGAATAATTCGAATGGCGAAGAGGTCGAAGATGCCGTTGACGTCGGTCTGCTGTTTGACCATCTTGTTCCAGATGGAGTAGATTGACTTCGTGCGTCCCTTGATGTCGAATTTCAGGCCGTGCGCTTCAAGCGCTTCCTTAACAGGCGCAATGAAGGATTTTATGTAGGCATCCCGATGGCGTTTTGTTTCGTTTAGTTTACCGGCAATGCGGGAATACATCTCCCGGTTTGTGTATTTCAATGACATATCCTCAAGCTCGCCCTTGATTTTGTAGAGACCGAGCCTATGGGCAAGCTGCGCATAGAGATATACGCCCTCGCGAGCGACCTCCTTGACAGCATCCTCGTCAGGATGGTGGTTTATGGCGCGCATTAACGCAAGCCTGTCGACAATCATGATGATAATCACACGAATGTCTTCGGCAAATGTCAGCATCAGGTTTCGGAAATTCTCATTTGCCATGGCCGAATGCTGACTATAGAGAGACTGTACCTTCTCCAGGCCGGTCATCATTCTTTTCACATCCGGATCAATTCCATCAAGATCCGGATCAGAAACGTCTACAAGGCGTGAAAGCACAACGGCAAGAATCATATTCTTGTCGACAGTGAATTCAGCAGAAAGGGCGACAGCCGTTTTCAGTCCGCGGAGAAAAGCGGGAAAACCGAAGCGGTCATACTGATCTGCATGCCCGTGAATCTGCGCGGATCTGACGACTCCGCGCAAGTTTTTTATCTCCGGGCCGGAAATAACGTTGCGTGTCAGTTTTCTAAGCAACCGGTAGTTGCGAAGCGTCTCAAGGCGAAAGTCCTTTTCCTCAGAATACATAATAAAATGCCATTGTTTCATGCCGGCACACGGGCGTTAAACATCACATCAACCGGAATCGAACGAGCTGCCGGAACATGTCCTATTCCTGACTGACAAAATTACTCTTTTTTATCATAGACTCAAAGCGCCGCCGATAAAATAAGATAAAAAATGACAGGAAACCTGCTTCAAGCCTAAAAAATGACGATATGGCAGCCTTTAAATCTAAAAAAAGTAAAAAGTTTGAATCAGCGTATGGATGAAATCCCGAAATAAGCATTAACTTTGCATCATGTTTTCCAAAATTGCAACCCTGAACATTATGTCAAGACTTTTCACCTCATTCATAAGTGCCCTCGGGATTCTTTCCTGTTCTGCGGCAGCTACAAACAATTATTCCGTAAAAGTAACCTTCACAGAAGACGAAGATGACCTTCTGCTTTATATGGTCAACTACGACAACGGCAACAAGATTGACAGCGCTGTCGTGAGCAATGGTGTTGCAGAGATGAAAGGGGTTATCGGGGCTCCCGTAATGGCGCAGCTTGTGCTTGACGGCAACCGGGCAGGCTCTTTTGTGTTAGAGCCCGGAACGACTGACGTCAACACCAACACCCGTCAGATTGTCAGCGACGGTCATTTCAACCAACAATGGAATGATTTCAGCACCCGTCTCGGGGCGCTTGGCAGCAAATATCAGGAGATCTACAAATCCGACGCTGCGGACAAGGCTACAGCCTTGGCGGAAATCGAATCAAAATACAATGCTGCGACGGACTCCATGTTTGCGGCCAACACCGGCAATATCCTCGGCTACCGACTTTTCCTTGACCGGGCATATGAGCTGTCTCCGGCTGAGTTTGAGGCAGAATTGGTGAAATATCCGGCTATGGCTGAGTTCAGCCGTGTCAAGAAACTCAGAACGTCAAAAGCCAATGAAGCCGCAACTTCAGTTGGCCAGAAGTTCAAGGATTTCACCGTCACCAACGGCAATAAGAGCCAAAAGCTGAGCGACTATGTCGGCAACGGCAAATGGACTCTTGTCGATTTCTGGGCAAGCTGGTGCGGTCCGTGCATACGCGAAACCGCGACACTTAAGGAATTGTATGCCAAATACGCCGACAAGGGTCTTGACTTTCTCGGTGTGGCTGTTTGGGACGAACCCGCCAACACAGAGAAAGCGATCGCAGATCATCAGCTGCCCTGGCCTATGATAATCAATGCGCAGACGATACCCACCAACCTTTATGGAATTGCCGGAATACCCTGCATCATTCTTTTCGACCCGCAAGGAAACATCGTGAGCCGAGGAAAACAGGGCGCCGCATTGGTGGAAGATGTGGAAACCGCAATGAAATCGTTGGAATAACAAAACCGACCGGCAACCTCTCCTGCCTGACAGATATAATTCTAAAAGACTTATGATCGATAAAATAAACCAACTCAAAAAAGAACTTGAAGGACTTTCGGCCACAGACCTTGGCGCTGTGGAAGAGTTTCGAATCAAATATCTCAGCAAGAAAGGATTGATCCCGCTCCTGTTCAATGATTTCCGCACAGTTCCGGCTGATCAGAAGAAAGCGATGGGTCAGGCTCTCAACGAGCTGAAGAATTTTGCAACCGAACGGATCAATGCGCTCCGTGAGTCGCTTGAAACCGCCGAGACTGCAGATCCCACACTTGACCTTACCCGCACCCCAGCTCCAATACCGCTCGGCAGCCGCCATCCCCTGTCGATTGTCAGGGAAGAGATCATCTCCATATTCTCCCGCCTTGGGTTCACAGTTGCCGAAGGCCCAGAGATTGAGGATGACTGGCACGTGTTTTCATCGCTAAATTTCGCGGCAGACCATCCAGCCCGCGACATGCAGGACACATTCTTCATCCAGCGAAACCCTGACGTTCTTCTCCGCACCCATACCTCATCAGTGCAGTCGAGAGTAATGGAGCATACAGAGCCCCCGATCCGCATCATATGCCCCGGGCGAGTTTATCGAAATGAGGCCATATCCGCGCGCGCCCATTGTTTCTTCCATCAGGTTGAAGCACTCTATGTCGACCAGAATGTTTCATTTGCCGACCTGCGTCAGACGCTTCTGTATTTCGCCCGAGAAATGTTCGGGCCGGAAACACAGATACGCCTGCGTCCGAGCTACTTCCCTTTCACAGAGCCATCTGCAGAAATGGACATATCGTGTAATCTTTGCGGAGGCAAGGGATGTTCGTTCTGCAAGCACACGGGATGGGTCGAGATTCTCGGCTGCGGGATGGTTGACCCCAACGTGCTTGAATCATGCGGCATAGATTCAAAGAAATACAGCGGTTTTGCTCTCGGCATGGGAGTAGAGCGAATCACCAACCTGAAATATCAGGTGAAGGATCTCCGTATGTTCTCAGAAAACGATAAACGTTTCCTTGAAGAATTCCAAAGCGCCCATTGACGGGAGAGCATAGCTGAAAATGACCGTCAGAGAACGTTTTGAAAAGATGATAAGTTGGTTTGAGTCGCAGATGCCTGTGGCTCAAACCGAACTTCATTATGAGAATCCGTTTCAGCTTCTGGTTGCAGTCATTTTGTCGGCACAATGCACCGACAAAAGAATCAACATGGTCACCCCCGCTCTTTTCAAGGCCTTTCCAGATGCTTCAGCCATGTCATCGGCCACAAGCGAGGAGATCTTCGAACTTATCAAGTCTGTTTCGTTTCCCAACAACAAGACGCGTTCACTGATGGGAATGGCCCGTCGGCTGTCGGAGGATTTCGGTGGAGAAGTGCCTTCGGACATGGATGCGCTTCTCACGCTTCCAGGCGTGGGCAGAAAAACGGCAAATGTCATTCTTTCAGTTGTGTTCAATCAGGCCGCAATGGCTGTCGACACACACGTTTTCCGTGTCAGCGAGCGCTTGGGCCTGACGACCAACAGCAAGAATCCGCTGCAGACCGAACGGGTTCTCGTCAAGTACATTCCGGAAGAAAAGATCCCCGTAGCCCACCATTGGCTGATTCTCCATGGCCGATATGTTTGCAAAGCCAGGCGGCCTGACTGTCTGAATTGCGGCCTGACAAGCATTTGTCGATATTACCGCCGTGAATCGCAGAAATGACCCCATGGAGCTGCATGAAGTTGTAAGGACGGCCAAATCAGCCATTGAGCGCCACGCCCTGTTATTGCCCGGCGACAAAGTCATAGTCGGGCTAAGTGGCGGAGCTGACTCGACAGCACTTTTGTGTGTGCTGAAAAAACTTGGCTATGACTGCGTTGCAGCCCATTGCAACTACCATCTGCGCGGCAATGAAAGCGACCGCGACGAGGCTCATGCGCGCGCAACAGCCTTAAGGCTCGGCGTACGGTTCAGGTCGACAGATTTCGATGTTGCAAAAGAAGTCACCGCATCCCCCCGCCCGATATCCACCGAAATGGCTTGTCGCAATCTCAGATATGACTGGTTTGATACACTGAGACGTGAAGAAAAGGCCGCAGCCACAGCGGTTGCCCATCACAGTCACGACAATATAGAAACCACACTGCTAAATCTATTCAGAGGAAGCGGATTGAGCGGGTTACGCGGAATGCGCCCGGAGAATGACCGGCATGTCATACGTCCGCTACTGAATGTAAGCCGATCAGCGATCGAGGACTTTCTCGAGGCTGAAGGAATTGACTTCGTCACTGATTCGACCAACCGGCAATGTGACTATCGCCGCAACCGCATCAGAAACCGGATTCTGCCTACGATTGAACGTGATTTTCCAGGTGCGTGTGCCGGCATTCTCAAGACGATTGAGCATCTTAACGAGTCAGACTATTTTCTGTTGCAGGCAATTGATGAGAAACGTAAAATCTACCGGGGGGAATCGGGCGAAATCAACATCGGCAAACTGATTACCAGTGAGCCGTCAGCGCCCTATCTGCTCTATATGTGGCTCAAGTCAGAGGGTTTAAGCCGTCGACAAACCGATTCGATATTATGCAGTGCCGGCAATTCGGGGCTTATTTTCAAAGGCCGCAAGTCCACTTTTCTTTTGGACAGGGGCATTCTGCGTCAGATTCACGAGGATTTTCAATTGCCGGAATTCGATGATCTATATGAAGTTGTACGGACAGACGGCAATCGTCTGCCCGAGAAAAGAGACAAGATGGAGGTTTATATCGATGCGGCGGCATTGACAGAAGGAAGTCTTTCCGTACGCACCTGGGCTAATGGAGACCGTATTGATCCGTTCGGAATGAGGGGATCAAAGGCTGTCAGTGATATTTTTTCGGATGCAAAAATACCGGTTGACGCAAAAAAGCATTGGCCAATTCTGACGCTAAACGAAAAAATACTGTGGGTTACAGGCTTACGGGCAAGCCGGATGTTCCCTGTAACAAACAGCACCACATCATATCTGACAATCAGGTATATAGGCAGTGATCTACCAGTCTAAGGAAATGATCTGCCGGCATTTCCACTCAATTCAAGCCAATTCAAGTCAATTCAAGTCAATTCAAGAAATCTTACAGATTTTTACAGGCAGAATTCGGTTTTCACAGGTTTTATGGTTAAATTTGTAAACTGAACAACAACCATAGAACCGCAATCATGAACCGCAAAGGGAAATTATATTTTCGATATGGCACAATGGGGTCAGCCAAAACCGCTCTTCTTCTGACCCAGGCCTACAATTTCGAAGAAAGAGGAATGCGCTACGTGTGTCTCAAACCGATAATAGACACGCGCGACAAGACAAATGTGATCAAATCGCGAATAGGCATAGAACGCGAATGCCAGTGGATTCACGCCGACACTGACCTCTACGAACTCGCACAGACGCTATTTGAACAGACCATGATCATATTCGACTGGTTTCTTGTCGATGAATGTCAGTTCCTGTCGGCCAAGCAGGTTGACCAGCTGGCACGCATAGT
The DNA here is from genome assembly GCA_029058705.1 of Paramuribaculum sp. Classification (GTDB taxonomy): domain Bacteria; phylum Bacteroidota; class Bacteroidia; order Bacteroidales; family Muribaculaceae; genus Paramuribaculum. Next base: position 12,379 of record JAIDXA010000218.1, read on the forward strand.
CGATGATTTCGGCAGCAATGTCATATGCTATGGATTGCGGACTGACTTCCAGAGCAAACTGTTTGAGGGAAGCCGGCGTCTGTTTGAGATAGCCGTCACCATCGACGTAATAAAGTCGCCCTGCTACTGCGGGCGCGAAACGAGTGTCAGTGCCCGAATCGG
>JAIDXA010000219.1 GCA_029058705.1 Paramuribaculum sp.
CAAAACGGTCGATCAGCTGGTCGCGCGTTATTCCGAGAGTGTTGCAGAAATCAAGTGTGTCAAACGGCTGGATGTCGCGCGGAATGACCATAATGTCATAAGCCGGACGGTTGTACACCACAACCTTTCCGTTGCGGTCATAGATTACACCGCGCGACGGATAGATCGCTTTGCGCAGAAAAGCATTGGAATCGGCATCATCCTTATAGCGGTTGTCGAGCACCTGCAGGTCGAACAGACGCACCAGGTAGATGACAACGATTATCGCAATGAAACCGCCGATTACATATTTTCTTTTTTCGAGGTTATAATCTTTTCTCATTTCGAGGGAGAGTTAGACTGTCAATGCCGATAAGCAACACAGTGGTGAGGGCTGTGCTGGCCACTATGCATTCGGCAAGATGCCAGATTCGGAAAAACGATAGCTCTTCGAGAATGAACGCTATGATGCAGAAAAGCGTGGAAAGGCTGAATGCATATTTGAAATAGATCGGCATCCCGAGGGAGTGGATGCTCGGAAACGGATCGGTCAGTTCATCCTCGCGCGGAAAATACAGGTGAAGCACAGGCCGGCGCAGCGCGGCGATCGACAGGCATCCCAGCGTATGCATCCCCCCCGTATCTGAAAACACATCGACCATAAGGCCAATGAGAAATGCTATGGTGAAGATCCACTCCTTCGACAATGTCAGCGGCAGGCGCAGGATAATGTAGATGAAGGCAAACGGAACGGCAATTCCGAAAAGACATATGCGGTTAAGCACAACGACCTGTACAAGAAGAAGCACAAGCGATATGACGAGCATTTGGAGCGAAGACTTGGTCATGGGGCGATTGTCTGCTGGTTATAGGTTTGTGTCGGCGTTTCCCGTTTTGTTGCTTTCTGTTTCGATCGCCTTTAGTTCATCTGCCATGTTGTCGACAATCACGCGCACTGTCGAAAGCTTCGAGAAGTCTGTAAACAGCTTTACGCGGAGGGTCAGATAATTGTCGTCATGGTCCTTCATCTCGCCGACTACTACTCCGACTGGAATCCCCTCAGGGAAACTCGTCGAATAGCCAGAGGTGATGATCGTGTCGCCTTTGGCGTAAGTCGCATGGCGGGGGATTTCCTCTATGATGGCCTCGCTGTAGTCGGAATGTTTCCATACGAGCGATCCGACACTGTTGGTCTTTTTGATTTTGCAGGAAACTCGGAAATTGTCGTTAAGAAGCGAGATGATCCTTGCCGAATGAGGCCCGACAACGTTGATCTTGCCGACAATCCCGTTCTGGTCGACCACACCCATGTCCGGACGGATTCCGTCGAGCGAACCTTTCTGGATAGTGATGTAGTTGCGGGGGCGGTGAACGCTGTTGTTGATCACGTGGGCCAGTATGAAGTCATAGCGTTGCAACACCGAATCGACAGGATGGTTTATGGCATATTCCATATCCCTGAATCCGACAAGCTGCTGCTTGAGCGAAAGAACTTCCAGCTCCAGATCGCGGTTTCGTCGCTGCAGATCCTCATTGATATTGCGCAGGTTGAAATACGAAGTGACCCCGTTGGCCGCGTTGTAGACCTGAGTGCTGAATGAGTTTGCCGAAGTCAGATAGATCGACTGTTGGTAGGGGTTGCTGTTGAACAGCAAAACACAGCCTATGATGAAATAAGCCGCGAAAAGTATCCACGGGCGAGCCTTGACTAAGAAATAAAGCAGAGTGTTCACTTTCTCTAAGAGAGTGTTTGGATTTAAATCAAATTAAGAAACTGTTTAAATTTAGTTGAGGGATTAATTGAGAGGATTTTATGAGGTGTTTTTACGAGTTGAAGAGGGAGCATAGCGGGCTATGTGACTGATGAGACTCGGTGAAAACAACCATAAAAGACCTCAATAAACCCACAAGAATGATGTATAACATTTTTTTCGTAGTAAATTTAAACAGTTTCTAAGACTGAGGGAATTTTTTGAACGAATTCCGCGAGTTGAAGAAGGAGCATAGCGGGCTATGCGGTTGATGAGACTTGGCGGAATTCGCCAAAAAAGGTCTCAGGATTATTTTGAAGTTTCTGCCGTTCATTCCTATTACTGTTAACGCGGTTTAAATTCAATCACTCTCTAATAGGAGGTCTCTTTGTGGTTAAAGACGGCTGAAC
>JAIDXA010000022.1 GCA_029058705.1 Paramuribaculum sp.
TGTCTCGCCCTGTTCCCAGAGCCCACAAGGGCTTTCCTCTTCTGAGCGCCGCCGTATGCGCCCCCAAAAACCGCGCCCCTCACCGGCACGGCCGGCGGTTCGTCAGAACGCTCCGGATGCAAGGCGCTGAGGCCGAGGGCGACGGGAGCGGACTAACGTCCGTGACCAAGCCCGAGTGCCGAAAGCAACGCCGCAGACGGCCGTTATCACGAACCTCCTAAATACGGCAAAGAGTTCTTTGACATTCTGAACCAAAAAAAGAGGCTTTCATGCGTGAAAACCTCTTTTCGGAAATATATTTGTTGGAATGGTTGTCTGTTTGTTGATCAGGCATACATTGCTTCGATCTCTGACGCATAGCGGTTGTTGATGACCGGACGGCGGATTTTCAGAGTGTTCGTCAGCTCGCCCGCTTCCATTGTGAATTCTTTCGGCAGAAGTGTGAATTTTTTTATCTGCTCGAACGATGCGAAGTTTGACTGAAGATTGTCAATCCGCTCCTGTAGCATTGAACGCACGTCGGCATTTCGTATGAGTTCTTCGATGTTTCTATATTTTATCTGCTTTTTACGGGCATATTCTTTCAGGGCTTCGAAAGCGGGTATGATGATTGCCGTGACATATTTACGCTGGTCTCCGATAACGGCCACCTGCTCTATGTACTTGTCTTCGCCAAGACGGCTTTCCAGCGCTTGCGGTGCGATATATTTTCCGTTGGAGGTCTTGAAAAGATCCTTGATCCGTTCTGTCAGTATCAGTGCGCCTGTTTCATCAAAGCGGCCGGCATCGCCTGTCCGAAACCATCCGTCGGACGTGAAAGCTTCTGCTGTAGCTTCCGGTTTGTTGTAGTAGCCGCGCATGATGGTGGGGCCTTTGACGAGAATTTCGTTTTCTGCGCCGATTTTCACTTCAATGCCGGGAAGCGCGGTCCCCACAGTTCCGATCTCATAATCGACGGTGGGGTAACAGGTCACGGTGGCCGTAGTTTCCGACAGTCCGTATCCTATCACTATATTGATGCCGCATGACTGGAAGAATTCAACGATGTTGGGCGAGAGGGGAGCACCGGCAGTCGGGAAGATATTGCCGTTGTCTATTCCGATGGTGTGGCGGAGGGCGGCGAATATTTTTTTGTTGAAAAACTGATATTGTTTTTCGATCCACCAGGGTGCTTTGCGGCCTGTGCGGGCATATTCCAGATTGCGGATGCGGCCGATTTTCAGTGCGCGGGCAACCATCCAGGCTTTGAAGCCCGACATGTCGGCCAGTTTTTCCTGAACGGCAGTATAGACTTTTTCCCAGAATCGCGGCACTGAACACATGCAGGTCGGGCGGAAGTCCTTGACCGCTTTCTGGATTTCTTTAGGATTATGGTTGATGCCGACAACCATGCGGCGGTGCAGGCAGAAATATGTCCACGCTTTTTCGAATATATGACTCAGTGGAAGGAAACAGACCGATGTGTCGCGGTCGGAGATCATAGTCAGGCGTTCGTCGTGAATACGCAGCGCTGCGTTGAAACACGAGTGGGGCAGAACCGCCCCTTTGGGCTCGCCAGTCGTACCGCTGGTGTAGATGATTGTAGCAATGTCGTCTTCGGTTGCCCGCGCTGTTCGTTGGGCAACCGATTCGCGGCAGTCTTTCGAGGCTTTCGCTCCCAGTGCGAGCAGATCGTCGAACGAAAGCGTTGTCGAATCATTTTTGTCGCGGACTATCGATGAGTCGAACGTCACGATCTGTTTGAGCGTCGGACAACTTGCTGATGCTTCGCGGGCTTTGGCATATTGTTCCTGATCCCCCACAAAGATAATGTTCGCCGATGAGTCGTTGACAATATATGCCACCTGATCGGTTGTCGACGTCGCATAGATCGAGATCGGAACAGCCCGGTTGGCATACGCGGCAAAGTCTGTGATGAGGATTTCGCTGCGGTTGGCTGAGAAAACTGTTATGTTGTCGAGTTCCTTGAGTCCGAGTATCTCCATGGCACAGGCTACCTGATCACATTTGGCGGCCAGCTCTTTCCACGAGGTCGACACCCAGAGTCCTGACGTGTTGTCGCGATAGGCTTCTCGTTCGGGAAACAGGGCTGAATTTTCAGAAACTAAGGAAGTGAGGATATTTGACATAACTATACGTTGGAAATTCGTCGGCAAAGTTAGCCAGACCCATTATATAACGTAACAAAAACATGTGTAAAAACGGCTGCCGCTTAACAACCATTAATCAAATGCTACTGTCAATTAACCACATTTAACCATTTTCCTGATTGCCCTTCGGTTGTAACAGCTGGTGGGTAAGCCAGGATCCTCCTTTGTGGAAAAGCCGTTGGAATGTATGGATGATCTGTAGTTTCAGGTTGTGTTTCTTTTGTGTGTCTTCCTTTGTCTGTAGGAGAATGGTGGCGGACAGATCATGCGACCCCTCGTTGCGGTAGTTGGCTGCGATGACAGCTTTTTTCCCATTGAGGATAAGTCTGTGACATGGATCTTCGGCAAGGTCCTTTCCTATCGCTTCAAGTGCGAGGGTCTGCGCTTCGGCCCGGCAGCTGTACGACGATCCGGTTTGAGTGTCTTCGGAAAGGTTGGCGATTACACGTGGAGCGCCTGAAAGATGGCGAACCCTCAATGGTGGTTCCATTGTAAGCAGACGCACCCCGAGTTCATAGTCGTCCCATGTGGAAAGGCTTTCATCCCACGCTCCTGCCTGGCGCAGAATCTCGGTTCTGACCGTATAGCGGGCTGTGGAAAGTGTGGAATGGAGAATATGTTCTGTAAGAAGATCGTCCGGATTGGCGGACTGACAGACTGAAGTCCATCCGTCTGCATCGCGTGTTGAAAGACTCCAGTGGAGAAGATCGATTTCCGGATGGTTGCCGAGGATCGTGCAGATTCTTTCGATATGGTCAAATTCCATCTCGTCGTCTGAATCAAAAAACATGACATGTTCCGTCGTCACCTCTCTGAGCCCGCGGTTGCGGGCCCGTGAAGCTCCGCAGACCGGCTCGTTGACAATCCTGATGATAAAATCCTCGGAGTTGTTTTCGTCCGCCCACTTGCTGACAACATCAGGCGTCGGATCGTCAGAACCGTTGTCTGCAATTATCAGTTCGATCGGACGCCACGATTGGTTTTTTATCGAATCGAGTGTCCGGCAGACGACATGGGCGCGATTGCGCACAGGCACAACGACTGTCATCTTCATTTTCTTCTCTGTCATGACATGATAACGCAGCCTTCTTTGTTTTTATTGTGAATCGATTCCGCAACAGGGCAATTTATCATTGGGACTTTGCGTTATATCTATGGATAATGAACGTGAATGATGATGACCGGAAAAAAACTCAGATTGCTTGTTGTCGCCGACTCCACTGATCCGGTTGCGCTCACAGAATCCGAAGCCTTGCGCCCTGTGGCAGAGAAGATAGATTTCGTTGCCATACCGGCTGAAAGGACCGGCTTGCTGTCTCCGCTGTGCAACCGACTTGGAATTAAAAGAGCCGTGAAGAAAACAGTTTCATTCTATGGGACTGGTTATGACGCTGTCCTGTCATATGGTGCTGCAGCGCCTCGACGCATGGCGGCCGCGCTCTCGTCATCAACCGCTGTAACTCATGTTGTCAGGGAGGAGTTCTATTCTTCAGTCGGTTGTGCTGTCGCGCCGATGGGTGAAACATCCGGTCACTCGACCCGCGATCATGCCCTGACGTTTGTCTCCTTCGACAGTTCCCCGACAACTGTTGAAATGATGGTTGCAATGGCAGTTGCGCGTCCCGGATCGAAAATCTCTTGGCTGACTGTTGACGCTATGCCTCATTTGCATGCCGCCGGTTTAGGAATCCCGGCAAATCTGACTGTCAGAACGGTAGCATCGATCGAAGAAGCGTTGGCTGTCGGTGCTGTCGACTGGACGGTCGACTTCGGTGGTAATCTTACTCCGCCCTTCCATTCTCTTTGTCAGTCTCTTGCGGCGGGAGTTCCAGTGGTCGCTGTAGGGAAAGACGGAGTGGATGAGGTTTTCGACGACGAGTGCTGCGTCATGCTTGGCGAATCGCCAGCTAAAGAAGAGTTTGTCAGAGGATTGTTGCCCTATATCGACAGCGACATCCGCTCACAGCGCATGCGCGAGGGAGCGAAGGCTCGTTGGCGTACCGACCACAATCCGGAAACGGTTGCACGCCGGCTTATTGATGAAATCCTTGATCGTTTGAAAAATGAGCGCTCCTGAAGTAAGTGTCATAGTCGTCACCTATAATCAGGAATCGACAATCGGGAGAACGCTTGAAAGCATTCTCGCTCAGAAATGCGACTTTGATTTCGAGATCATTGTTGGCGAAGACGCGTCTTCCGACCAAACCAGGCGCATTTGTCAGGATTATGCCGTCAGGTATCCCGAAAAAATACGTCTGATGCCGGAGACCGCCAACAAAGGGATTGTCGACAACTATTTTGACTGTCTCGCAAATTGCCGCGGAATGTTCGTCACCGACTGTGCCGGCGATGACTATTGGCCGGAGCCCGGCAGGTTGCAGGTCCAGAGGGATTATCTTCGCGAGAATGTTTCAGACGTCGCCGTCATGAGCGACTGGCTGATCGTCGAGAACGGGCAAACCGTTCTGTCATCCCGGACAGACCGCTACCGCATGTATGCCTCACGAACCGATGGCCCGACTATGATGACCCGTCTGCTCGGTGCGATAAACAATATTCCGTTACTCTCTGCAATGATGTTCCGCAAGAGTGTGACCGACGGAATCTTAGCGATGGACGCAGACATGGTTCGACGGCGTGAATGGGGATGTGAGGACTTGCCTCTTATGGTTGCGCTTGCTTCGAAAGGGGCGTTCGGCTATCTCCCGATAGCGGCCACGGCTTATATTGTCGGCGATGCAACCGTGTCAAACAACCGTTCCGATGGAGCGTTGTTTGACTTTTATATAAAGGCGGCGACATGTCTTGTCGATTTGATCGGGCTTTATGCGGTCGATCCATGCTCGGTAAAGGACAATCTGGATTCAAAAATAAGCTATCTTGCAGCTTTGGCCACATCGGCATTCTCGTCAGAACGGAGTCGGAAACTCCGTAGGCTTGCCTCCCGGTGGCCTGTTTCCATGCCGTTGAAAGCACGTCTGCGGCTGACACTCATGTTAAAGCTCCGCGAAGCATGTGCAGCAGCGAATAAAGAATAGAAGCCCCCTTCCTTTTCTGACGTATCGCTTTCAGCATGATTCGCGGAATCCAGGTATAGGCGTATTCGAGTCTGATCATTTTGCCTGCCGCCGCGCAGACACCTGCTGTGGATAATGGCCGGTCGCCTGTTGACAGGTGGGGATGTGACGTGATTGTTTTCGGAAAGAACACACAGCGGAATCCTTTCTTGCGGGCGTCATAAAGAAATTTCTCATCTTCCGATGCCTGCCATACAGGAGCCCCGGTCCCGAAAAGAGGATCGAAACCGATTTGTAAAGCGGCTTCTCGTCTGGCGGCTATCTCAATTGTCGCGACACTGTAGTTCTTGGGCAGCGGGAAGCCGAGCAAACATTGCTGTGACGGATATGTTTTTACCGCTCCGGTATATTTAAAAGTGGCCACTTCCATATCAGGATTGTCACGGAATGTCTCGATAACACTCCGTAACTGGTCGGTGGTGTAGGTCAGATCGTCGTCGGCGAATAAAACGATTTCGCCCTTGCAGTGGAACAGGGCGTTGTTGCGGTTCGCGGAAACGCCTTGGCCGTTGAATATGTGGATCTCGACATCGTCGCGCTCGACGAGCGATGATGGCATGTATGGATTGCCCCCCGGCTGCTGCCAGGAAACAACATAACCGACACCGTCGAGTCGAGGCAGATTGATTGCCACGACTCGACGGATGCCTTAAGGTTTCCAGGTCGCTATTGCAACGTCCAATTCGGTCTAGTATACACATCAGG
>JAIDXA010000220.1 GCA_029058705.1 Paramuribaculum sp.
GACTCCAAAAACATCAAGCTCCAGTATGAAGGTAAGGAAGACGACATTGTCAAGAGCATCGAAGCCGGTAATGTCAGCATGACGACCGGATCATCGCTCATCCGCGGATCGACCGCCCTGTTCGGTCTGAAAACGAAACTCCAGTTCGGAAAACTGACAGCTACGGCACTCGTGTCGCAGCAGAATTCAGAATCGCGTTCAATTTCGACGAAAGGTGGCGCTCAGACAACTGATTTTAAAATCAATGCCGACGAATATGACCAGAACCGACACTTCTTTCTGGCTCATTTTTTCCGTGACAACTATGATTCGTGGGCTTCGAAGCTTCCCTACGTGGCCTCAGGCGTGCAGATCACACGCGTCGAAGTGTGGGTAACCAACAAGTCAGGCAACTTCAATCAAAGCCGAAACATTGTAGCATTCATGGACCTGGGCGAAAACTCAAACCTTGCCAACAACTACTGGCAAGGCGACCCGGCCTATCCGAACCCGTGCAACCAGTCGAACAACCTGCTTTCTGTCATCAAAAGCGACTATCCCGAAGCCCGCAACATAAATGAAGTCACTCAAGTTCTTCAGCCACTGTCGGCCTACGGAATCGAAGGAGGTCACGATTTCGAAAAAGTTGAGAGCGCCCGTCTGCTGACAGAAAGCGAATACACTCTCAACCCCACCCTCGGCTACATTTCATTCAAAAGCCAGATGAACAGCGACGACGTGCTTGGAGTGGCGTTTGAATACACCTATAACGGACGCGCCTATCAGGTCGGGGAATTCTCAAGCGACATTTCATCCACATCGCAGTCGCTTTTCGTCAAAATGATAAAGGGAACGACAATCTCGACAAGCCTCCCGATGTGGGATCTGATGATGAAAAACGTCTATTCGCTTGGCGCCTACCAGCTGCAGAAACAAAACTTCAAGCTACAGATCAAATATCTGTCTGACACGACCGGCACCGAGATCAACTATCTTCCTGTTCCCGGAATCTCCGACAAACCCCTGCTTCAGGTGATGAATCTCGACCGCCTTGACTCGAACGAGCAAAGCAACTCCGACGGATTCTTCGACTATATCGAAGGCTACACTGTCATATCCTCTACCGGAAAGGTGATTTTTCCGGTTGTCGAACCATTCGGTTCCCATCTTGCATCGAAGATCAACAATCCGGAACTTGCCCGGCAATATGTCTATCAGGAACTCTATGACTCGACACTTGTCGTGGCTCGCCAGTTTGCCGACAAAAACAAATTCATACTCAGCGGGGAATATCAGGCATCATCAGGTTCACAGATTCGTCTTAACGCCATGAATGTTCCGCGCGGATCGGTCGTTGTCACTGCCGGCGGTGTCGTTCTGACAGAAAACTCCGACTACACCGTCGACTACTCGATGGGAATTGTCACCATCACAAACCAAAGCATCATTGATTCGGGTCAGAGCATAAGCGTGACACTTGAAAACCAGTCGCTCTTCTCAACCCAGAGAAAAACCCTCCTCGGGCTCGATCTCAGCTATAAATTCAGCGACAACTTCACTCTTGGAGGGACACTGCTCCACTATGGCGAGAAAGCGCTGACCGAAAAGGTCAACATCGGAGATGAAACGGTCAACAACACAATGTGGGGGCTAAACTTCGCCTACAACAAAGAATTCATGTGGCTGACAAATCTCGTCAACAAAATTCCGACCGTCAACGCGACATCGCCCTCACGGCTGTCGCTTCAGGGAGAATTCGCCCAGCTCCTGCCACACCAGCAGAAAAGCGGCAGCAACAAGGGCAGCTCATATATCGACGATTTCGAATCCGCACAGTCGGGAATAGACCTGCGGTCGCCCTACTCGTGGTTTCTTGCCTCAACCCCCTACGACAACTCCTCGTCGGCACTTTTTCCCGAAGCAGCCCTGAGCAACAATGTCGACTACGGGAAAAACCGCGCGCTTCTCAACTGGTACTACATCGACCGCATGTTCACGTCGCGGAATTCATCGCTCGCACCGGCCTACATCCGCAACGACCTGAAGATGCAGAGCAACCCCTATATCCGCGAAATCAACTCTTACGAAATCTATCCCGACCGGCAGCTGACTGTCGGCGAATCGTCGACAATCCAGACCCTCAACCTTTCGTTCTATCCCAAAGAGCGCGGCCCCTACAACCTCGACGATGTCAACATTGACGAAGAGGGCAATCTGACCCGTCCCGAAAAACGTTGGGGAGGAATAATGCGCCGTCTCGACAACACCAATTTCGAACAGAGCAATATCGAATAT
>JAIDXA010000221.1 GCA_029058705.1 Paramuribaculum sp.
ACAACCGAGATCTTCAACGACAATGTCTGCTCGCTCATCAACGGCCAGGCGTATGCGCTGACAGTAAAAATCACCGAGGCATCGGCCCCGACCGTAGTTTCGACCAGAGACTATGTCGGCCTTCTCACAGTGCAGATCGGAGAGGACGGCGATGCATCCGATATCGAGGACACAACCGTCCACTTCTCGACGATGAGCGACGGCACCTACAGCCTGCTTCTCGAAAAATTCGGCGCAGATCCCTCTGACCCCAACGATCCCGGGTTCGGCGACATCCAGATCGACGGCATCACCCTCGACGGCACAACCCTGACCGGTTCGGCCCCGATGCTCGAACTCATGGGCGGCTTAATCAAAGCCAAGGCCGATCTTGTAGGTGAACTCGAAGGCGATGACCTGACACTCCACCTCGACGTATTCTGGCTCGACGAAGACGGCGTGACCGTTCTTGCCCCGATCTATGTCGATTTCACGACAATCGTTGAACCCGGTTCGATCGGTTCGATCGATGCTGACAACAATGCCCCCGTGGAATACTACACCATACAGGGCGTACGCGTCAGCGGCGACAACCTCACCCCCGGCATCTACATCCGCCGTCAGGGCGAGAACGCTACTAAAATCCTTGTGAAATAACCATCAGGTATAGTCAACTTGATGAGGGAGTGTCAGAAGTGGCACTCCCTCATTTTTTTTACAAGCGGGGTAGGATCAGTCGCGGAGATGTTCGTAGAGCAGGTTGAAATCGGCGGCACGGCCCTGGCAGACAATTATATCTCCCGATTCAACCGTGCAGGTGTCGGGCTCCGGAATCAGGGTCTGGGACATATGTGACAATCCGAGAATGTTGCGCGACATTTTTCCACGGGTGGCTGCAATCAGTTTCAGATGGAAATCTTTTTCAAGTTGCATGTCGGGATATTCCATGCCAACAAAGCGTTCCGGGACTTTGAATTTCATGATGAAGGTCTCGTCGTCGATTTTCAAAGACGAGATGCGGGCGTTGACTCCCATTTCGTTGACGAGATCTGAGGCGGCGCGCTGTTCGGGAGTCAGAATCCTGTCAATGTCGAAGCTCTCGAGAATAGACTCATGAATCCGGTCGATCGCGCGGGCATAAATGTGGGCGACATGCAGTTTTTTCAGCAGTGCGACGATGCGGATCGACGCGCCGAAGTTTTCGCCGATGGCCACGATGACAAGATCGACATTATGGAGCGGAAGTGCCGACAGGGCAGTTTCGTCGGTGGCATCGATGATATAGGCAGTCGAGATCATGTCTTTGATTGCGTCGACAAGCGATGGATTGGAGTCGACGCCGATCACTTCGTGGCCGGTGTCGGTGAGGTCGATGGCGAGATTCGACCCGTATATGCCAAGGCCGATGATTAGGAAGCGCATATTTTTTTAGTTTATGATTATACTGTCGGAAGGATAGTGGGCGGTTGTCTGTGGATTTTTTCTTACCAGGCCCATCAGAAGAGAGATTATTCCGACGCGACCCAGAAACATTGCCACACAGAGCAGCAGTTTTGAAGGAATCGAAAGCAGTGGAGTGGCACCTAACGATGACCCGACGGTGAACAGCGCCGAACAGGATTCGAAAAGTATCATTCGGGCCGGGAGTGCCGGTTCAAGACCAAGCAGGAGAAACGACAACAGGAAATAGGAAAAAATCGAAATGGCGACAACTGCATTGGCCCGACGGATTGACCCGACTGCGATTGTTCGTTTATAAGCTGTCACTCGCGGAGTGCCGGTCACAATGGCGCGCAGGTTGAGCCATATGACTGCGAGGGTGTTGACCTTTATCCCGCCGCCTGTTGACTGTGAACCACCGCCTGCCCACATCAGAAACAGGACCGCAATGAGCGTGACGTTGAGAAATCGTGCCGGATTGACTGACGAGAATCCGGCCGAGCGCGGAACGGCAGAATTGAAAACCGACTGGGTTATTTTTTCGCACAGCGACATTCCGGCCAGGGAATTGGAGTATTCCAGAATGAAAAACAGAGCTGCACCTGAAATAAACAGAAACGAAAAGGTGAAAATGACAATCTTTGTGTTCATGTTGAATAGGTGGACGGTGCGTGGAGTTTCTGGCTTGTGGCGCATACGGTTGATCCGGCGTCGGATCTCCTGCGCGGCAGCGTCCTTCGTGTTGACAAGAATCGGGAAGCCGATGCTGCCTGAGATTATCAGCAGGGTCATTATCCAGTAGATTGACATGTTGCGGCCTAACAGGAGCGGATTTGACATTCCGTCGGGCAGGTTTGAGAATCCGGCGTTGCAGAACGCCGACAACGAATGGAATCCGGAAAAAACAATCTCTTCGGGAACTGTCATTCCCAGAGAGCCGTGGATCGACCAGAAAATCAGGGCAGCGCCGCACAATTCGATTCCGAATGTTGCGGCCATTATGTAGAGCAGGGTGGGTATCAGGGAATTCATCGATTTGGAATAGATGACATCGCGCAGCATAAGCTGGCTGTAGATCGATGCGTTGCCGCTGAAAAACAAAGCGAAAAACGATGTGAACGTCATGACTCCGAGAGCGCCGAACTGAATGAGTATAGCGAGGATTCCGAGTCCGAGAGGTGTGAAGGTCGAAGAGATGTCGACGGGCGTCAGTCCGGTCACGCAGACGGCCGAAGTGCTGACGAAAAATGCATCTGTCAGCGATATTCCGCCGGTTGTGCATTTCGGCAGCATTATGAGCAGTGTTCCTATGACGATGAATGCCGCGAAGCTGAGGGAAAGCAGCAGTGACGGATTGGTGCGTCGGTCAAAAACGCGATATAGACCGAACGATAGAGTGACAGCCGAGTAGGCAGACAAGGCTCCGAAAAACATGGCCGGAGAGTAGAGGATTCGTTCGAGAACCGGAATCCAGGGATTGACCGGATGAGGATATATGGCGGGAAGCAGGCTTACGAGCAGAATGATGTCGACGAACCATCTCAACGGACGTGACTGTCTGAGAATTTCGCGCAGGTTCAGGGTCAGGCCATAGAGAACGTTGACCGCGAAAATCCATTGGATTGCCTGCATCAGGCGGCGGAGCGAACGGTAGCCGGCGTCAGTGTGGTCAAAACCTGCATAGACAATCAGTCCGATCACGCAGACAAAGGCGGCGGCAATCGAGACGTTCATCAGGCAATCGCCAATGACTCCGACAGCGCGGCTGCCTCGGATGAGCGCCCTGTCAAGGCGCTTTTGCCGGAGTTTGAACCAAGCGCGGATCTGTCTGATGAATGTTGTTTTTATTGGCATAAGGCGACAAACTTCAGACATAAAACCATTCATGTCTGAAGTTTGTTCGGCTTCGGTGTTTTTCTGTTTGCCGCAGGCGGCTATTCTTCCAGCTCCGAAAGCTCGAGCCAGCGGAGCTCTTTTTCGTCAAGCATTCCGGACAGTTCGTTGTAGCGTTTGCTTACGGCATCGGCATTGTCAATCGGATTGCCGGAGGCAAACAGAGTCTCGATTTCGTTTTTTTCTTCAGTCAGCCTGTCGATTTCGTCGGTCAGCGACTCTAATTCGCGCCGTTCCTTGAAGGATAGTCTGCGTTTGCGTTCGGTTTTCTGTTTGTTTTTTTCAGGCTGAGGCTTTTTGTTTTCCTGCGGTTGAGTAGATTCGAGTCTGCGACGTTCGTCCGACCATGCGCGGTAGTCGGAATAGTTGCCGGGAAAATCCTTTATCACTCCGTTGCCTTCCATTACAAACAGATGGTCGACTATGTTGTCAAGGAAAAAGCGGTCGTGGGAAATGACTATCAGGCATCCGTCGAATCGTTCCAGGAAATCCTCGAGTATGCCGAGTGTGACGATGTCGAGGTCGTTTGTCGGTTCGTCGAGAATCAGGAAATTCGGACGGCGCATCAATGTGACGGCCAGGTGCAGGCGTGCGCGTTCGCCGCCCGAAAGCGTGTGGATATATTTTTGTTGGTCGGCAGGCGAGAACAGGAAATGGTAAAGAACCTGCATCGTAGTGAAACTGGTCTTTTCGTCGAGTACGATGCATTCG
>JAIDXA010000222.1 GCA_029058705.1 Paramuribaculum sp.
CATCTACTCACAGACAGGCAGCTATGCAGGCTATTCGTTTGCCATACCGACTGCTGTTGTGACAAAAGTTGCCACCGACCTCAAGCAGTACGGAACAGTGCAACGCGCGTTTCTCGGCATAACCTACCTTCCTCTTGATGCCAAGATTGCCAAAGAGAAAGGTCTCGACGGCCTGGTCGACGGCCTTTATGTCGAATCGGTCAACGACCGAAGCACCGCCATGGAAGCCGGGCTTCAGAAAGGCGACGTCATCACCGCGCTCAATAATGTTCCGACCCACACTTCGGCACAATTGCTCGAACAGGTTGCCCGCATGCGTCCAGGCGACAAAGTCACCATAACCTACGTACGCGACGGAAAGACCCGCACAGCTACAGCCACGCTCTACAATTCGCAAGGAAGCACGAAGCTCACCCAGGCATCAACAGTAACTGATCTTGGATGCGCGTTCAAAAAAGTCGACAACGAAACCCGTCAGCAGCTCAAAATCAATTCAGGCCTACAGGTTACCGGCCTTAAAGACGGAAAATTCAAATCGGCGGGAATCAAGGATGGTTTTATAATTCTTGACATCAACAATTCCAAAGTGTCTTCTCCCGAAGATGTGGAAAAAATCTACAATGCTATTCTAAAAAGCAATGACGACCACGTAATGTTCATCACCGGACTATATCCGACAGGTAAAAAAATGTATTATGCAGTAGATCTCAACGACTGATCTACAGCCGGCGCAAACCAACAGACGGGACTGCCGCCCACATCCGGTTTTCATCCGGAGGCGGCAGTCCCGTCTGTTTTTTCAGCATCCGCATTCCGATCCACAACATTTATAAACCGACAAACCGGCTTTTTTCAGCACAATCATTTGACAGGGATTAAGGAAATGATTAATTTTGCAGATGATTCTGCGGGAGTCCACGCGCCTATGCGTCAGCGTCGCAGGTCATAAACGATTATTAGACTCTGTAATATACAAGAAATGAAAGTGTTACGTACGGTCGGCGAATTGCGTCAGACTCTTGAAACTCACCGTAATGCCGGCAAGACCATAGGATTGGTGCCCACGATGGGCGCTCTCCATGCAGGCCATATCTCCCTGATGGAATGCGCACGCCGCGAAAATGACATCGTCGTAGCCAGCGTTTTTGTCAACCCGACGCAATTCAACAATCCGGAAGACCTATCGACCTATCCCCGAACCGAAGAGGCTGACTGCCGTGCTCTTGAATCCGCCGGCGTAGATTATGCTTTCATACCATCTGTTGAAGAGATATATCCAGAACCCGACACCCGCCAGTTCGATCTTGGCGAAGTTGCGGCAGTGATGGAGGGAGCCATGCGTCCGGGTCACTTTAATGGTGTGGCTCAGATTGTCAGCAAGCTGTTTGAAATGACACATCCCACAAAAGCGTATTTCGGGGAAAAGGATTTCCAGCAGATAGCAGTTATCCGCCGCATGGTCAGTCTCGA
Source organism: Paramuribaculum sp. (assembly GCA_029058705.1). Classification (GTDB taxonomy): domain Bacteria; phylum Bacteroidota; class Bacteroidia; order Bacteroidales; family Muribaculaceae; genus Paramuribaculum. Next base: position 1,471 of record JAIDXA010000222.1, read on the forward strand.
AGGATTTGATCTCGAAATTGTGGCATGCCCTATTGTGCGCGAAGCCGACGGGCTGGCAATGTCGAGCCGCAACATCCGCCTGACTCCGGAACAGCGTGCGGCTGCTCCGGCAATACATCGAATCCTTGCGGAAAGCACCTCTCGCGCCGAATCATCGACCGTTGAGGAAATTAAGAAATCGGTAATCGAATCAATCGATGCCGAACCGTTCATGACAACCGAATATTACGAAATCGTCGATCCTCTCACAATGCAGCCGACCGACAGCTGGGCAACCCCCAACGGACCGGCGGTCGGATGTGTAACCGTCTACTGCGGCGAGGTGAGACTTATTGACAACATAACCTATACGAAGAAGTAATGCAGCTTGAAATGCTCAAATCTAAGATTCATCGTGTCAGAGTGACAGAAGCGAATCTTGACTATATTGGAAGTATCACCATCGATGAAGATCTGATGGACGCAGCCGGCATCCTCGCCGGCGAACGCGTTTACATCGTCGACAACAACAATGGAGAACGCTTCGACACATATGCCATTGCCGGTCCACGTGAAAGCGGAGTGATCTGCCTGAACGGAGCCGCGGCCCGCAAAGTCCATCCGGGCGACATCGTCATCATTCTTGCCTATGCATCGATGACTCCGGAAGAAGCCCGTCAGTGGAAACCGAAAGTCATTTTCCCCGACACCGCAACCAACCGTTTAATTT
>JAIDXA010000223.1 GCA_029058705.1 Paramuribaculum sp.
GCCTCGACATAATGGCGAAATCAATTGTCGAAAACAACGGGGCCTATCAGTTGGAACTTGCAAAAGCGGAAGCGGATATTTTGGATAAGAAAATTGCCAACAATCTGGAAGATCCGGAAATTTCAGTCTCACATGTCTGGGGGGCCGAGGGCATCGGCAATAAATTCGGCATTGAGGTCAGTCAGAGTTTTGACTGGCCAGGTGTCTATTCGGCACGCTCGGAAGCCGTTGCCAAGAACTCGCTTGCACTCAAACATCTGGCTGAGGCCAATCGCATCGAATTAATATTGCAGGCCAAATGCCTGCTGATAGACTTGTCGAACGCGGCTATGAAAAGGAATGCCTACAGAAACGCGTTGAAAGTTATTGATTCGCTTTCGGTCATAGTTGCCAAGGATGTCGAGCGAAAGGAAGTTTCCATTCTTGACGGGAATAAATTGAAAATAGAACGAATCTCCATTTCACGAAAATATAATGATGCCGTCAATGTTTTTAACGACGCATACGTTCAGTTGATCGAACTCAATGGCGGAAAAGCTCGACCTGATATTGTTGAATATGCTGACCGCGAATTTACGCTACCCTCATTGCGCTCACTTGACGATTACCTTCTTGAATCGGCAAACGCTAATCCGGAGATGTCCTATCGGGCGCAACTGAGTAAGTTGAACCTCGCCAACGAAAAAGTAGCCAAGCTCGAGTCTCTTCCTGGATTTAGCGTCGGACTGCGGCATGAACTTGAACAAGGAGATCGATTCAATGGATTCTCAGTTTCGATGTCGCTCCCATTTTTATCATCGCGAGGAAAGAAGAAAGCTGCCAAGGCTCAGACGGTCGCCTCGGAACTTGAAACAGACCGGATATCTGTTTCAACGCGTGCCAGAATCACCGGAGATTACAATTCAGCCAAGCAACTGATGCAAGAAATCAGTGAATATAAGCTGATAATAGAGGCCGAAGATAACCTGCGGCTTCTAAATCGCGCGTTTGAAGCCCGCCACATCTCTGTACTTGACTATATATCGGATCTCGTCTATTTCACAGATGCTACCTGTGAATATCTTGATCTTAATCATGCATACAGATTAAAACTGGCGTCTCTTGAACGCTATTCCTTATTGAAATGATCCGTCGACTTAGAAACTGTTTGAATTTTAAACAGTTTCTAAGTACGGCTCTGGCTCTCTGTATCAGGCCGAACCGTTTGCTCAAGTCTGTCCACTTCCTCTATCCATAGGCGTGATGATGCATCAGAGGGCATGCGCCAGTCTCCACGAGGTGAAAGGCATACACTTCCAACTTTCGGCCCGTCCGGCAGACACGATCGCTTGAACTGCTGCGAAAAGAAACGTCTGTAAAATAGTTTGAGCCATTTGAGGATCTCAACATCATCATAATTGCCGGCAAAAGCCTTTCTGGCAAGAATGAATGTCTTTGCAGGTGTATAACCATAGCGCAGCATATAGTAGAGGAAGAAGTCGTTCAATTCATATGGACCGACAAGCGACTCAGTTTTCTGAACTATTTCTCCTTCTGAACCGGCTGGTGTCAGTTCGGGGCTGATTGGAGTCGCTATAACATCAATAAGAGCAGTCCGGAGTTCTCCGTCACTTACACTATTGGCGAAATGGCGTACAAGGTATTTGATAAGAGTCTTTGGAACACTTGCGTTTACACCGTACATTGACATGTGGTCTCCATTATATGTAGCCCATCCAAGAGCCAACTCGGAAAGATCGCCGGTCCCGAGAACGATCCCTCCGACCTGATTGGCAATATCCATTAATATCTGTGTACGTTCCCGGGCCTGCGAGTTCTCATAGGTGACATCGTGGGTTTCCGGATTGTGGCCGATATCTTTGAAATGTTGCATCACCGCATCTGCGATAGAGATCTCTCTGACAGTCACCCCAAGACAGCGCATTAGTGTCATGGCATTGTCATATGTGCGGGTTGTCGTCCCGAACCCTGGCATTGTTACCGCAATTATATCCGTCATGGGACGATTGAGACGTTTCATGGAAAGAGTGGCCACGAGAAGAGCCTGCGTTGAATCAAGGCCTCCGGAAATTCCTACAACGACTTTCGGGTTTCCTATTGCAAGTAATCGGGAGCTTAATCCGGCTTCCTGAATTGTCAGTATTTCCTCACAACGTTGTGCCATCAACGAGTCGGTAGGAGGGACAAACGGCTGCGGATTCACATAGCGGAATTCCGGGCTTTCACCGATGTCATATGTAGCGAAAACGGGCTGAGACTGTTGTTCAATACCGTTATTGGCCGCGCAATCATGAAATGTTGTATTATGCATCCGGTCGTGCCGTATGGCTTCTATGTCGATATCAGAAATGACAATACTGTCATGGAGATAGTCGGTTCGGTCGTTTTGCGCAAGAACCACTCCGTTTTCAACAATGATTGTCTTAGGTAAAAACACAACATCGGTCGTTGATTCTCCTCCTCCCGCAGAGGCGTAGACATAGCCGGCAAGACAACGGGCCGATTGCTGACTGATAAGTGATTTGATATAACTGAACTTGCCAATATGATCGTCCGATGCCGACAGATTGAAAATCACCTCTGCCCCTTTCAGCGCAAGTCGCGATGACGGCGGAATGGGAGCCCACAAATCCTCGCAAAGCTCCACTCCGATTTTCACTCCCTTGCAGTCAAAAACAGGTTCAGTAACGGATCCGGGCGTAAACCATCGTTTTTCATAGAACTCATTATAATTCGGAAGATACACTTTATCGATGAAATCGACACATCCGTTCCGGATCAAGGCTGCACTATTTTTCAAGGAATCCCCTACTCGCCTGGGCAGACCGACAATGATAGCGATTGAGACCGACTCAGACACCTTGCGTATGGCATCCAGCCCTTTCCAAGCCGATTCGATAAGCGTGCAGGAATGGAATAAATCACCACACGTATAGCCTGTAATCGACAATTCCGGGAAAACACAAACATCGACATTCTTTCTTTCCAGTTCATTAACAGTTTCGATAATACGATTGACATTATAATCGACATCTGCCACTTTATGTAATGGGGCTACCGAAGCGACCCTCAAAAATCCATTTTTCATATAATGCATTAATTTTTCCACAAAATTACGTTATTTCAGCTTTCCATTGCAAAAAATCCAGCGGAAAAGAGTATTTTTGCAGATATTTCCATCAGGCAAAGAAGTTCTTTTCTGTGGAAGAGCCACATATAAACAGCCATTCATCTGCCGACAAACGAATTACCACTACAAACCGAACATAATCAAGTTTTTCATGCCATTCAAGAATTCCATTCGCACCTTCTCCGTCCTCCTCGCTATTTCCCTGTGCGGCACTCTGTCGCATGCAGCAAGCCTATATAAGGGCGAGAAAAGTGTCGGTCTACGTGGTGGGTTCACTACACGCAACACCACAGAAACCGCCGGTCTATACTTCTCATATCGTTTCTCTGACCACTTCAGGATTTCCCCGAAGCTTGATTATGCATTCCGCCATAAAGACATTGATGCATTTTCTATCGATTTTGATGTAGAAATCCCCTTTTCCATATCAACTTCCGGCCGCACCAATATCTATCCCATCGCCGGATTAAACTATTCGTCATTCAGCCGACACCTGTCATCAAACCATCCTGACAAATCCGACAATTCTTCACAACGGGAAAGCGGTCTGGGGCTTTCATTGGGGGCTGGCGTGGAATATTTTGCCACCCCGTCCCTAAGGTTAGCGTTCGAAGGCAAGGGGATTCTGATCAGAAAGTATTCAGGCGGCTGGTTCAACCTATCAATTGGTTACGTTTTCTGACTTCACCAAACACAAACCATTTCATATCATTCATTATTCTATGGCAAAAATCGGATCGATTTTTACTCCTGTTGGACGTAAGGCTTTACTCTTAGGCAGTGGCGAACTTGGAAAAGAAGTCGCACTTGAACTTCAACGCTACAACGTGGAAGTCATTGCGTGCGATCGCTACCCATCTGCCCCTGCAATGCAGATTGCCCACAGAAACCATGTCTTCAACATGCTCGACGGCGCCGAGCTGCGCAGCATTATTGAACAAGAAAAACCGGACCACATAATCCCGGAAGTCGAGGCGATAGCCACGCCCACACTCGTGGAACTTGAAAAGGAAGGCTTTCATGTAACACCTACGGCTAACGCCGCATGGCTGACTATGAATCGCGAAGGCATTCGTCGTCTTGCGGCTGAAGAACTCGGACTACTCACATCGCCTTACCGTTTTGCATCGACCCGTGCTGAATTCGATGAAGCTGTGAAAGAAATAGGCATCCCCTGTGTAGTCAAGCCCGTCATGAGTTCATCCGGCCATGGTCAAAGCGTCATCAAATCAGACGAAGACATCGAACGTTCCTGGAAAATAGCACAGGAAGGAGGCCGCGCCGGTGCCGGACGCGTCATCGTTGAAGGCTTCGTGGAATTCGATTATGAAATAACTCTTCTGACCGTGAGAAGTGTATCAGGAACTACATACTGTCAGCCCATAGGACATATTCAGGTCGATGGAGACTACCGCTATTCATGGCAGCCCCAGACAATGAGCCCTGAAGCACTTGCAGCGGCTCAGAATATGGCTAAACAAGTGACCGATGCACTTGGAGGATACGGCATCTTTGGCGTGGAACTCTTCGTGAAAGGCGACACAGTTATCTTTAGCGAGGTCTCACCACGTCCACACGATACAGGGATGGTCACAATGATCTCGCAGGATCTCAGTGAATTCGCGCTTCATGCCCGCGCTTTGCTCGGGTTGCCGGTTCCCGCTATCCGCTTCTATGGACCTTCGGCGTCTCGGGCAATAGTTGTCGAAGGTGACACTGACAAGATCGAATTCGACAATCTTGAGGAGGTTTTGGCCGAACCGGGTGTCCAGATCCGCATTTTTGGGAAGCCGGAAATCAAAGGCCATCGACGCATGGGAGTGATCCTCGCAACTGCCGATAGCGTACAGGACGCTATTGACAAAGCCGAACGTGCCTACGAAAAACTAAAGGTGAACGTTCTTCCCCGTTAACGCAGATAAGTTCTAAACAACAGCTGCCGGAAAATCTAAGAATCCGGCAGCTGTTTTCATATTGTCATGTGAATAGCGCGCGAAAAGCCTCTTCAACTGTACGAACCTCGACGATCCTGACATCCAGTTGACTGAGATCTACGCCTTTCAAACTATTACGGGGGATGATTATTGTTGTCATTCCGAGTTTATCAGCCTCTCTGACTCTCTGTTCAATCCTTGTCACAGGCCTGATTTCACCTGAAAGACCGATTTCACCTGCCATACAGAAACCATGCGGGACCGGCATATCGACATTTGATGACATAATCGCGCCCACAACCGCCAGATCAAGGGCCGTATCACTTACTTTCAGACCGCCTGCTATATTCAGGAACACGTCTTTCTGGCCAAGTTTGAATCCGACCCGCTTTTCAAGCACAGCGAGCAGCATATTCATCCTTTTTGCATCAAAACCCGTCACTGTCCGTTGTGGTGTTCCATATGCCGCCGTACTTACCAAAGCCTGCACCTCAATCAGAAATGGCCTGATTCCCTCCATTGTGATTCCGACCGCGCTACCCGAGAGAGCCTCGCCGGCCATAGTGCTGCTCATCAACATTTCTGACGGATTCGTAACCTCACGCAGCCCGTGCTGACACATTTCATATATCCCAAGCTCCGATGTGCTTCCAAAGCGGTTTTTTATCGAGCGAAGAATCCGGTAAAGATAATGACGGTCTCCCTCAAACTGCAACACAGCATCGACGATATGTTCAAGCACTTTCGGCCCGGCGATGCTTCCTTCCTTGTTGATATGACCGATGAGCATAATCGGGACTCCGGTCTCTTTTGCGTATTTAAGCAATCTGGCTGAACATTCCCTAACCTGACTCACGCTCCCGGCCAACGATTCTATTTCATCCGAAGCGATTGTCTGGATCGAATCCACAACCACTACTTCGGGATTGATTGTTTCCAGATGTTCAAGAATACGTTCAAGCGATGTCTCGCAAGCGATAAGGACATTATCGTTTAGTTTTCCGATCCTGTCGGCACGCATTCTCAGTTGCTGAGGGCTTTCTTCTCCGGAAATATACAGAACTCTTTTTGATCGTATAGAAAGAATGTTCTGCAAAACCAATGTCGACTTGCCGATCCCCGGTTCGCCTCCGATCAGCACCAGCGAACCGGCCACAAGACCGCCTCCAAGAACCCGGTTGAGTTCCGCGCTTGGCATCTTCAATCGAGGTTCGTTGGTGATTTCGATTTCAGACACTCTCAACGGTCGCGACTGCGTACGGCGCGACAGCGTGAGGCTTCTGGACGTCTTGACGGTCACTTTTTCCTCTACCATCGTGTTCCATGCGCCACATGCCGGACAGCGACCCTGCCATTTGGGCGATTCTGCCCCGCACTCGCTGCAAAACCAAGCAGACTTAGTCTTTGCCATAATATTTTTCAAACAATTTTTACAGAAATCAAATCATACGACGGCGAAATTCAGCTACTGTCACAGCCGTCGCCGTCGCAACATTCAGCGACTCAGACGTCATCGCATTTCCAGGAAAAGGCGGAATAAACAGACGGCGGCTGACGAGTGCGGCAACCTCGTCTGAAACGCCACTCCCCTCATTGCCCATAACAATCAGCCCATTTGCTGTCAATTCAACCGAATACAAAGATTCTCCATCGAGAAAAGTGCCATAGACCGGCAACGAATCATCAAGAGAAGCTATTACGGCGGGCAGATCGCAATAGATCACTCTCACACGTGAAATCGCGCCCATTGTTGCCTGAACAACCTTGGGATTGTAGAGGTCGGCACAACCCTCGCTGCAAAGAACAGTCTTAATCCCGAACCAGTCGGCTGTCCTCACAATTGTTCCGAGATTCCCCGGATCGCGAATATTGTCCAGCGCGATGACAAGTTCGTCAGCAGCTTCCTGCGGCGAAAACTCAAATTCAGGGATATGATACACCGCAATGACATCCTGCGGGGTCATAAGGGAACTCATGCGTTCTATATCCTTGTGATTCACAACGACAAGATTGCTCTCGAACCGCATCGCAAATCCGGCATTATCCGAAATCCACTCTGGCGTGGCAAACAACCAGTGGAGTTGAAAATGGCCAAGTGTATCAGCCACACATTTCCGTCCCTCGCATTTGAACATGCCGAAACGTTTTCTAAACTTTCGTTCAGAAAGCGAAGCCACATTTTTCCTGATGGTATTTGTTAAATCCATAATTACATGTTGAACTTTGCAAAAATACAAATATGTCGAGGATTTTTCGTAATTTTGCATTTGAAAATTCTTTAATGATAAAGTATGAAAATTCTTGTCACAGGAGCTCTCGGTCAGTTGGGCAGAGAATTAAGGGAGGTGTTGGAAACATCGCATCCCGGAATGACTGTCTATGCCAGTCATGAAGAACTTGACATAACTGACAGTGCGGCAGTCTCGACATATGTAAAGAACGGGGAGTTCTCTCACATTGTGAACTGTGCAGCATATACAGCCGTTGACCATGCTGAATCCGAGCCGGCCGTCTGCAACAAGATAAACTCTGAGGCCGTGAAGAATCTAGCAATCGCAGCCGAGACGGCCGGAGCAAGAACACTTCATATCTCAACCGACTACGTTTTCGACGGAAAAAGTTTTCGCCCGTACCGTGAAAGCGACAAGGTAAACCCGACGTCGACATACGGAACGTCGAAACGGAAAGGAGAGATGCTCCTGCTGACGATGTGTCCTGACGCAATAATTATCCGGACATCCTGGCTTTATTCTCCCTACGGAAAAAACTTCGTCAAAACGATGCTTCAGCTCGGCAAAGACCGGGAGTCTATGGATGTAGTCTATGACCAGATCGGATCGCCGACTTATGCCAGAGACCTTGCAAATGCGATTACCACGATTCTGTTCGCACGCAAATGGCATCCGGGGATATACCACTATGCTAACGAAGGCGTCTGCTCCTGGTATGACTTCGCAAAGTCGATCCACCGGATCGCAGAGATCGACACATGCCAGGTTCGCCCGATTCTTTCCGAAGATTTTCCTTCTCAGGCAAAACGACCGCACTTCAGCGTATTCGATAAAACACTTATCAAGAAGACCTACGGCATCTGCATCCCCCATTGGGAAGACAGCCTGAGCGATTGCATTTCGCGCATAGCTGTATTGTCCGATGGGCAGAGAGCCGAATAAACCAGCATTCACCAAGATTCCAATCATGGCAAAAATCACTGACGAAATCAACAGAAGACGAACCTTCGCAATCATATCCCACCCTGACGCCGGCAAAACCACCCTCACGGAAAAACTGCTTCTTTTCGGCGGGGCAATCCACATTGCCGGGGCTGTCAAATCAAATAAAATCAAGAAGACAGCGACAAGCGACTGGATGGAAATAGAAAAGCAGCGCGGAATTTCGGTTGCTACATCCGTAATGGGATTCAACTACGGAGAATATAAAATCAATATTCTCGACACCCCCGGACACCAGGACTTCGCAGAAGACACATACCGCACCCTTACAGCCGTTGACAGCGTGATCATTGTTGTAGACGTTGCCAAAGGTGTAGAACAACAGACCCGCAAACTTATGGAAGTGTGTCGTATGAGAAACACTCCGGTGATCATCTTTGTCAATAAACTTGACCGCGAAGGCCGTGATCCGTTTGAGATTCTCGATGAGCTTGAATCTGAACTGAAAATCAGTGTCCGCCCCCTCAGTTGGCCTATCAACATCGGCGCTAAGTTCAAGGGTGTCTACAATCTCTACGAGCAGACGCTGGATCTATTTACGCCTGACAAGCAAAAAGTTTCAGAGCGTGTGGAAATAGATAATGTCGATGACTCCCGCATTGATGAAGCGGTTGGCAGTCAGGACGCCGAAAAGCTGCGCGAAGACATCGAACTCATTGACGGCGTTTATCCCGACTTTGACGAAAACGCATACCTTGCAGGGAAACTTGCACCTGTATTCTTTGGATCGGCGCTGAACACTTTCGGAGTCAAAGAGCTCCTTGACTGCTTCGTTAAAATCGCGCCCGCTCCCAAACCTGTCACAGCGCAGGAAAGAGAAGTAAAACCTGACGAAGAACAGTTTTCCGGATTTGTGTTCAAAATCCATGCCAATATGGATCCCAACCATCGTTCCTGCATAGCATTTGTCAAAGTCTGCTCCGGAAAATTTGAAAGGAACGCGCCATATAAACACATCCGTTCGGGAAAGATCATGAAATTTGCCGCTCCTACAGCATTCATGGCGCAAAAGAAGAATATCGTTGATGAGGCATTCCCCGGCGACATTGTCGGTATACCTGACAATGGGAATTTCAAGATTGGCGACACGATTACCCAAGGTGAGAGCCTGCATTACCGCGGGTTGCCGAGTTTTTCGCCGGAGATGTTCAAATACATTGAGAATACCGATCCTATGAAGGCAAAACAGCTCGACAAGGGCATACAGCAACTTATGGACGAGGGCGTCGCCCAACTCTTCACAAATCAGTTCAACGGCCGTAAAATCATCGGGACTGTCGGACAACTCCAATTTGAAGTTATTCAATACCGCCTGCTGCATGAATACGGTGCCCAATGCCGGTGGGAACCTCTTTCCCTATATAAGGCTTGCTGGATAGAAAGCGATGATGCCGAGGCTTTGTCCGCGTTCAAAAAACGCAAACACCAGTTCATGGCAACCGACCGCGATGGGCGCGACGTATTCCTTGCCGACTCCAACTACGTTCTGCAAATGGCACAGAACGATTTTCCAAAGATTAAATTCCACTTCTCGAGCGAGTATTAATATCCGTCTCTGACCTTTCAAATCCAACATATGAAAGTTTTGAAATTCGGCGGAACCTCCGTCGGAACCATTGAGAGTCTCCGCAACGTCAAAAAGATTGTGGAAGCGAATGAGGACTCCGTGATAGTTGTTGTTTCCGCGTTAGGAGGTCTGACAGATCGCCTTATTGAATCTGCGCGGAAAGCCGAATCAGGCGACGCGTCCTTCCGCAGCGATATCGAAGAGATGAAACGCCGCCACACGGAAATTATAGAGGCTCTTGTCGCTGAAGACTCGAGGAAGCCTCTGTCTGAGGAAGTCGAGGCATTATTCGATCAACTTGAAAGAACTTACACAGGCATATTCATGCTTGAAGAATTATCCTGCAGGTCGCTTGACAAAGTAGTAAGCTTCGGTGAACGCCTCTCAAGCCGCATTGTCTCGAAGATTATTGCCAATGCCGTGCTATTTGATTCGCTTACGTTTATTAAAACATTGAGGCGTTTCGACCGACATATGCTGGATAATGACAGGTCGATTCAGCTGATCCAGTCTGCATTCGGAGAAAGAAGCTTTAAGACAGCCGTTGTTCCAGGCTTTATCTCTACCGACAACAATGGAATCATCACCAACCTCGGAAGAGGAGGTAGTGATTACACGGCAGCCATTCTTGCTGCGGCGCTCAACGCATCGAGCCTCGAGATCTGGACCGATGTCGACGGGTTTATGACTGCTGATCCAAGGCTGATCAAGAATGCCAAAGTCATACCGGCTCTATCATTCACAGAAGCCATGGAACTATGCAATTTCGGCGCAAAAGTCATATATCCGCCGACTATCTATCCGGTGTTTAACAAAAACATTCCTATTTTCATAAAAAACACATTCAATCCAGCTGCGCCCGGCACAAAAATCCATGACGTCAGGAAGCCAGACAACAAAACGACCGAAGCCAAAGGGGTCACATCTCTTGCCGAGACATCCTTACTGACAATTCAGTCATCAGAAAACATCAGATCAAGAATCTTGGATATACTTTCCCGCAATGGCGTAAGCGTTCTTCTCGCAACTCGTGTCGACGACAATTGCAGAAGCAGTTATTCGATCGCGAGCAGTGAAGTCGAAATCGCAAAAAATGCATTGGAAACAGAATTTCATGCCGAAATAGAAACCGGAGAAATGGCTTCTATATGCGTGGAAAAAGACCTCTCGACAATCGCGATTGTCGCAGACGATATGAAAAGTGACAAAGAAATTCCATTTCGCATAAGCAAAACAATAGAATCTTCCGATCTTGACATCAGGGCCTGGACAGCCACCAATCCGGAAACGAGCATATCTCTCGTTGTAAGAAGTTCCGACAGATGCCGCACATTGGAATTGATCCATGACGAATTCTTCAGTTGACCCCGACGTGATGAATGCGCACTCCCCTTTCGACAAACGGAGCCAGAATCCTTGTGTCAAAAGATCGTTTGCGATCAGTAGCGGCATCCTCCGTGAAGTTTAACATTTATTTCATCACAACCGCGGGATTTATTCAGAAAACACTTTTGAACACAGCGCACTTTTCGCTAACTTTGCGATATAATCCTTGAACCAGACATGCGTTATTACAGCACTAACGGCTTCGACAAAAGCGTTGATTTATGCGAGGCGGTAACACGCAGTTTTGCCTCAGATGGCGGCGTCTACATGCCTTTGACCATCCCGACGATCCCCCGCGCTCTCTTCAATAATATTTCAGGGATGTCTGTTACTGACATAGGATATGTTGTCGGTAGCTCCTTATTTGGATCAGATCTTGATCTCTCACTGATCAATGATATAGTTAAGGAAACTTTTTCATTCGATATTCCGCTGAAAAAGATAACCGATCACATTTATGCCCTTGAACTTTTCCACGGACCTACAAAAACCTTCAAAGACGTCGGAGCAAGGTTCATGGCTCGAGTCATAAATTGCTTTATCGGATCAGACCGTCTTAAACCTGGGCCGATAAACATGCTCGTTGCGACACAGGGAGATACCGGTTATGCCGTGGCTCGCGCCTTCGAAAACATGCCCGGGGTAAAAGTGTTCATTTTCCATCCGTCTAAAAAAATCATCAAACTTCCGGAACACATGGGGCATACTGTCGCTGACAATGTCATTTCCGTAGAAATACGCGGAACTCTTGATGATTGTCAGGACTTGGTCAGACGAGCCTATGCCGATCCTGATTTGAACAAAAAACTGAACCTGACCTCAGCCAACAGCATCAATATAGCGCGCCTGCTTCCTCAGACTTTTTTTTATTTCTATTCCTATTCCAAACTGCAGGCTTTAGGAGAGAATACATCGGAATTTGTAGCAGCTATGCCATGTGGTAACCTCGGGAATCTGACGGCAGCCCTATTTGCAAAACTTATGGGCGTTCCTATAAAAAGAATCATAGCGGCCGGACGAGGCGAACAAAGATTATGGGGTGAAATGCTTAACGGACAGCTCTCGGTCAGCAATCACAGCCAACGTGCGTTGAACACGAATTTATCGAGAATAAACACGTTGATAGCCCATAATCCCTCATTAGGACAGAATCTTGTATGCCACACATACACTCCGGACGAAATCGATGAAACCATAAAAATCTATAATGACAGATTCGGATACTCACTTGGACGCAACAGCGCACTTGCGGCAAAGTCCATGATCGACAGCCGACGCGGAGATGAAGCCGGAGTTTTTCTGGCCACAGACCATCCCGACATGTATGCCGACTGTCAAACCACAAGCATCGGGCTCAAGGATTCACCGTCACAAGCGCACTCCTGCAGCCGCGAACGGCACATTCCGCTTTCCCCCTCTCTTCCAGCGGTAAGGAACTTCATACTTCAACATTCTAGATA
>JAIDXA010000224.1 GCA_029058705.1 Paramuribaculum sp.
TCGATGGCCATACCCATAAGCGTATTTATAAGCGAAACGCTGTCAGCGCCCTCGGCTTCGACCGCCTTGGCAATTTCGGTTATATCTGTAACATTTGGGGAAAGCTTGACAATCACAACCCCCGGGAAGGCCCGGCGGACAGCTTTTGTCACCTGAGCCGCACCGGCAGCTGTTGTTCCGAACGCCATTCCGCCCTGCTTCACATTCGGGCATGAAATATTGACCTCAATAGCTTTTATGTCAGTCTGTGAACTCAGTTTTTCACAAACGGCAACATAATCTTCAATTCTGGCTCCTGAAACATTGACAATCGGTATTGATCCATAATTGGAAATATTCGGATAGATCTTATCAATGAAGTAGTCAACCCCTTTGTTCTGAAGGCCCACGGCATTAAGCATTCCCGACGGAGTCTCTGCCATACGCGGATAGTCATTGCCCTCACGCGGTTCAAGAGTTGTCCCTTTGACTATGAATCCGCCAAGTCGGGAAAGGTCGATAAAGTCAGCGAATTCAGTTCCGTAACCAAACGTTCCGGAAGCTGTCAGCACCGGATTCTTGAGCTCCAGTGAGCCTATGTTTACTTTTAAATTTACCATGTCAGATCTTTTATGTCAAATACAGGCCCTTCAGTGCAGACACATACGTTGCCTTTAACTGTTTTTCCCACGCAACACAGACATGCGCCAAGGCCACAGGCCATCATATTCTCAAGCGAAACAAAACATTTAGAACCTGCCTCATGCGCAACCCGGGCAACAGCTTTCATCATCGGGGCCGGCCCGCAACAGTAAATGCAGTCCCATCCTGCCGTCATTTCACTGTTTAATGTGACAACTCCCTTTTGCCCTGCCGAACCGTCGTCGGTCGAGATATGGACACGTCCGATTTTTCTGAACTCGTCAAGCAGGAGCAGATCTGATTCCGAACGCGCTCCCATAAGGAATTCCGGCTCATATCCTTTCTCAACAAGATCGATTCCCAACTGCAACAAAGGCGCCACTCCGACTCCTCCGCCAACCAACAGCAGACGTCGGCCATCTTCCGGCATAGGGAAACCATTCCCCAAAGGAAGAATCAGGTTCAGACGGCTGCCGGCGGCAAGTCCAACCAACGCTGCCGTTCCTTCACCTGCAAGCCTGACAAGAAGCCACAATTGATTAACTGATCGATCCGCACGGCAGATCGATATCGGACGACGGAGGAATGTCGTCTTGCTTCCTTCAACCGCCACCTGAACAAACTGTCCTGGTCGGACCGACGGAAGCATGGCTCCGTCAGCCGGAACCAGTTTCAAAAGCGAATATCCCGGACTGAGCCTTCTGTTCTCAATCACAGTAAAATCCTTCATTTCTTTTTTCATGATCGGGAATGAGATTTATTTGTTGCAAAAATAGTAATTCCTGCAAATTCCTACAAACATCATTATTTGGAAATAGCGGGATTCGCAAAAATCTGCGACACCCCGCTATTTCTATAGCATTCAGAAACGTATTGTTAACCGATCCATTTCACATAGGCAAAATCCTGACGATGCGGCAGATTCGGATTTACCGGAACTATACGATAAGCATATCTGTAAACACCCGGATCCTTGACTGTATCCGCAAGTTCATAAGTCACGACATTGCCATCTTCGGCAACAGCCTTGAATTGGTTAACCGAATGAAGATGTTCAACTCCATCCTCAATCTGATAAGAAACAGATTCAAGGCAGAGATCCCGTCCAAGACCGTTTGTGTCTACTTTAATGCGTACATCATAACCGGTGCCGGTAAGACACTGCTTGGGTCCCGAACCTTCGATGTCGAGAACTTTAATGCCATCCCACGCGTCAACGACTTTATTCTTCCAGGCAACTATTTCTTTTGCAAGATTATAATTGTCAGCCTTGAGCTTACCAAAGCGCTTGGCCTCAGGGTCATAGAAACGTTCGATATAATCATCTATCATGCGCTTCATTGTGAAATGCGGAGCGATATGGCCGATTGAGCGTTTGATATACTGTACCCACTCCGGCGAATATCCTTTGGAATTCTTCGCAAAATAAAGCGGTATGATTTCATTCTCAAGCATTGCATAGATTGTAGCCGCATCAAGTTTGTCCTGCTGCGCCTGATCGGTATATGTGCGCTTGTCGGTGAGCGCCCATCCGGCTTGTTCGTTAAAGCGATAGCCTTCGTACCACCATCCGTCAAGCACCGAAAAGTTAAGCACACCATTCATCTCGGCCTTTTCGCCAGAGGTTCCCGACGCCTCAAGCGGACGTGTCGGCGTATTGAGCCAGATATCCACACCGGTAACAAGGCGTTTGGCAACAACCATATTGTAGTCTTCCAGGAAGATTATCTTACCTATAAATTCCGGCCGACGGGAAATCTCCATTATGTGTTTGATCAGACCCTGTCCGGCACCGTCTGCAGGATGAGCCTTGCCGGAGAACACAAACTGAACAGGGAACTTCTCGTTATTGACAATCTTGGCCAGACGGTCGAGATCTGTAAAAAGAAGATGCGCACGCTTGTATGTGGCGAAACGACGGGCAAAACCAATAATCAGCGCGTTTGGATTAATCTTTTCAAGAACACTCACAACCGCCGACGGATCGCCCTGATTAGCAAGCCATTTTTCCTTAAAGTCACGCTTGACGAAATTAATGAATTTGTTTTTCATCTGTGTACGCATCTGCCAGATAGCCTCATCCGGACATTCGAATATGCCGCTCCAGGCCTTGGGATCGCTTTGGTTGTCAAACACTTGATCACCGAGGTGTTCAGCATAGAAACTTTTCCATTCTGAAGCTGCCCATGTAGGCATGTGGACACCGTTGGTAACATAGCCGACATGACTTTCCTCCCAGCTATAGCCCTTCCAAATGCCTGCAAACATTTTTTTGGAAACCTCTCCGTGAAGCCAGCTCACGCCATTGGCTTCCTGACAGGTGTTCAAGGCAAACACGCTCATCGAAAAGCGTTCGTTGGTATCCGGATTTTCGCGACCCATATTCATAAGATCAGCCCATGAAATGCCGAGCTTCTCAGGATATTGGTGCATATATTTGTAGAACAACGACTCATCGAAATAATCGTGACCGGCGGGAACCGGAGTATGAACAGTGTAAAGCGACGAGCTTCTCACCATTTCAAGCGCTTCTTCAAAGTTAAGCCCTTTTTCCTGAACGAAATCAACCAGACGCTGGAGATTCAGAAGAGCCGCATGACCCTCGTTACAGTGGTAGATTGTGTTGTCGATTCCAAGACGTTTAAGCATCAGGACGCCTCCGACACCAAGAAGATATTCCTGTTTGATTCGGTTTTCCCAGTCACCTCCATAAAGTTTATGGGTTATCGGACGGTCAAACTCGCTGTTCATGTCAAAATCCGTATCCATCAGATAGAGCTTCATTCGGCCGACATTGACACGCCACACATGGCTGTAGATTATGCGGTCATGGAAAGGCACCTCAAGAATCATCGGAGATCCGTCTTCCTCAAGCACCTGCTCGATCGGAAGCTGGTTGAAGTTCTGCGGTTCGTAATTGGCAATCTGCTGGCCATCGACCGAAAGCGACTGAGTGAAATAACCATAACGGTAGAGGAAACCGACAGCTGTCATATCCACACGGCTGTCAGACGCCTCCTTGATATAGTCGCCCGCAAGCACGCCAAGACCGCCGGAATAGATTTTCAGACAGTTGCATAGACCATACTCCATTGAAAAATAGCTGACAGAAGGAATGTCTTTTCGCATCGGCTGTGACATGTAGTCATTAAACGAAGCATAGACACGTTCAATACGCTCCATCATTTCCTTATCATTCTGAATTTCCGACAGACGCTCGGAACTTAAGCGCTGAAGCACCATTACAGGATTTTCACCAGTCGAACGCCAGAGATCGGGGTTAATGTCGCGGAAAAGCGATTTTGCCTCGCTGTTCCAGACCCACCACAGGTTTTTCGACATTACGTCAAGAGCTTTAAGCTTATGAGGCAGTTCGGCAATGATTGTTGCCTCATGCCATACAGGAGCATTTGTTTGACTAACTTTGATTTTCATCTTTTTCTATTAATCGGTGTTTGTTTTTTAATCTGATTTATTTTTGACGCGCGGCCTCATTGGCAAGCGCGATTTGAAATGCGGTTTCATAGAACGAGACAAACTGTTCCCACTTAGCGCAGGATGCCGTTGCCCGCGCCTTGGCGGCAATCATTGTTTCAACATCTGCATCACAGCCGCAGAGATATTCCAGGGATTTCGCAATCGAATCCACCACCATCTGATAATTGCTGTCATTGCGCTCGACAACCACCACACCACAATTCTCAAAATCACTGGTAAACGATCCGCAGACCCACTGTCCGAAACCTGAAAGGGATGTGGTGACCGTCGGGACTCCGAATGCCACACTCTCAAGCGGGGTATAACCCCACGGCTCATAATATGAAGGGAAAACCGTTGCATCCATTCCTATCAACAGATCATAATAGGATTTGTTGAAAATGCCGTCGTCTCCATTAAGATAACAAGGAGTGTAAATAATTGTAACCGCCCCATGTGTGTCAATGGATCGCATACGGCAAAGAATTGCGTCTTCACCTGGATTATGGACGGTATGCGTCATATAAGGGGGTGTGATATTTGCTTCGCCTCCGTTTTCAAGAACATCTGCCAGCGGCTTGACAGGAGCGTCACACCAGGCCGGAACCATTACAAAAGCAACAACGTCACGCTTAAGCTCTTTGGCCGACAAACTGGCCATTGAATCAAGGAACACATCAAGGCCTTTGTTCCTGTATTCACAACGCCCTGATGTCGCAACCAGAAATGCGTCATCGCTTATATCCCTGCCTGTCAGACTGCGGGCAACTGAAAGCAAGGTCTCACGTGCCGAACGTCTGGCCGCTTCAAATTTTGTTTTTGAAGGAACGAAATTGGGTTCGAATCCGTTAGGCGTCACCACATCGGGCTTTCGCTCCAGAAGCTGTTCACATTCGCGTGCAGTTATCTCGCTGACTGTCGTAAAACAATCCGCCTGATGCGCCGCTGCTTTCTCAAGGGAATGCTTTGATTCCATGTTAAGTTCACGGGCCATCTGGTCGCCGTTATATCCTTCCAGATAATCATAAAGCGGCTTCCCATTACCACAAATACTGCGGCCGATGCTTGTTGCATGAGTGGTGAACACCGTTGCGATTTCCGGTGTCCGCCATTTCAGATAAAGCAAACCCATTCCTGTTGTCCATTCATCAAAATGGGCTATAACCTTTTTTCCCGACAGTCCGAAGTGTCCGTAAAGGCTTTCTATCACCAGGCCGGCAGCATGCGAAAACGCACACGCCTCATCATAATCTCCATATGCATGAAGTGAATCAACGCCAAAGCGATTCCACATCTCTCCGTAGAACTCATCTTTAACAGCATACATCCCGTCGAATTTCACCAAAATGGCAAGCGGCTTACCTGGAACAAGCCAACGCCCCACCCTGACTGAGACTCCGTCAGGAAACAGGGCTGATTTTTTCCAGTCTTTCAGAAGGGTCTTGGATTCTTTGAAAAATGGAGAAGGACTCTGTTCAGACCAGACATCCGGGCCTATAAAAACAAGCTTGTCCCCATATAGTTTGTGCAGTGTCTTCGATTTAGTGGAGAGAACAGTATAGATTCCACCTATCTTATTGCATACCTCCCACGATGTCTCAAACAACATGTCAAGGTTTTCGTGATTTTCAATCATAAATTTCTTCAAATGAATAGAATTTCGACACAAAGTTACAATTTTTTTACCTAACCACCTAAAAACTACTCGATTCTTGTTCAATTTCTTTTACAGACATCCCCAGAAACCCGCATCAAAAGCCAAAAAGACGAAAATAACACAGCTGCTGCCGCAATTTGAAATCTTTTTGCTATAATTGCATGTTAATTCTGACACAGCGAAATGTCACACAAAGTAATTTCGCCGACAACAAACTAAATCACAACATATTATGATCGACAATAAAACACAACCGACCCCTTGCGAAACACCATCAGCCGAAAACGACGCAAAATTCATGCAACTCGCCATCGACCTGTCCAATGAAAACATTGACAACGGAGGAGGCCCGTTCGGTGCAGTCATCGTTAAAGACAATAAAATAATATCTACCGGCGTCAACCGCGTGACAGCCGACAACGACCCGACCGCACATGCGGAGATAAACGCGATAAGAAACGCGTGCCGCAACCTGCAGACATTTTCCCTGCACGGCTGTACGGTGTATTCATCCTGCGAACCATGCCCGATGTGCCTCAGCGCCCTCTATTGGGCAAGAGTCGCACGCATAGTTTTCGGCAACACCAAAGAAGATGCCAGATCCATCGACTTTGACGACTCGTTTATATACGAGCAGATAAACCTCGACATAAACCACCGCTCGCTCCGTTGCGAAAACCTCATGCGCGGCAAAGCCAATACTGTGTTCCGCAGGTGGGCCGAAAAGGACGACAAGATC
>JAIDXA010000225.1 GCA_029058705.1 Paramuribaculum sp.
AAGACCTCAGGATTATTTTGAAGTTTCTGCCGTTCATTCGTATTACTGTTAACGCGGTTTAAATTCAAACACTCTCTAAAGGGACGGAATAGTCGTTTAGTCCGCAAACTTAATAAAAAACATCCGGCTTGCCAACGATTATGGATTAAAATCCTCTAATCATGACAATAAAAATAACATCACGGCAGATTCCTGATCAGAATCCTACGCATCTTTTCTTCTTCAGTCCCGCGCCGCGAGGCATAATCCGCAAGCTGATCGTCGCCGATCCGGCCGACCATGAAGTAGCGGGCTTCCTCATTGGCGATATACAGACCCGTAACAGTCGATGCCGGAGTCATAGCTCCGTTTTCTGTCATCTCTATTCCAAGCTTGCCGAACGGCAGGAGATTCCGCAGTTCGAGATTAAGAGTCTGGTCCGGAAGCATCGGATAGCCCATAGCTGGACGTATGCCGCGATACATACCCTGGAAAATCTCATGCCTTGTCAAAGCCTCTTCCGGAGAATATCCCCAGACAGTCCGCCGGACATGCGCGTGGAGATATTCCGATGCAGCCTCGGCAAAACGGTCGGCCATAGTACGTGTCAGAATACTCTGATACGGATCGCCGGCTGCAGCCTCGATTGCCTGTCGCATTGCCTGGCCGATTGTCACGGCAAACACCCCGACATGATCGCCGGAGTCTGCAACATAGTCAGCAATGCTCAGACATTCACCGCCTTCGCCCCTGCACTGCTGGCGAAGGACAGGAATGCAGACCGGGCCGATTGTCAGCATGTCATCTGTTGCCGACGCCGGATATATGGCCGCCGCACCTGACACGACAGACCCGCCTCCACTCCGCAAACGGTCAATAAGCGCCAGCGCGTCATCGTAGAGACGGAGAGCTTCCATTGCCTTCTCAGACGAACCTGCATGACGCCTGGCCCATTCTTCCCGGCTCTCCTTGCCGGATCCGCCGGGAGCATCACAATCGAGTTTCCACGCATGAAAGAAAGGACGCCAGTTAATCAGGTCGACGACCGCATCAAACGGCAATGAATCAATCACAACCACACCGTCATGTTTCGGAGCAGGAGCCGGATGGGGTTTAGGCTTGCGGAGTGCGTTCGCCTCCCCGAGAGGAATCAGAGAAAGCTGCGTGTATTCCGAAACTATGGCCATATAGTCTTCACGCACCTTTTGGGCAAAACCGGCACGAAGAGAGTCGTTGACCAGGCGCGACGCTATAAGCGGAGTCTGCGCCGCATCGGAAGCATGACAGACTAAAGATTCCGTCACCGGAGCAATCTTCAATGCTGTATGGATTTTGGAAGTCGTTGCTCCTCCGACTATGATCGGAATGTCGATCCCGGCTCGGGAAAGCGCATCGGCCACATTAACCATCTCGCCGAGCGACGGAGTGATAAGACCGGAAAGGCAAATGACATCAGGCCGTTCCTGGCGGGCCTTCTCGACAATAGTCTCGGCCGCAACCATAACACCGAGATCCACAACCTCGAAATTATTACACTCGAGCACAATGCCGACGATATTCTTTCCTATATCGTGAACATCACCTTTAACCGTTGCAAAAAGGACTTTCCCGGCTTTTGCCGTCCGGCTGCCACGACTCTGGGCCTCGATCCCGGGACGAAGAATCGCCACAGCCTTTTTCATTGCGCGGGATGCCTTGACAACCTGAGGCAGAAACATCTTTCCTTCCCCAAACCGGCGTCCCACTTCCTCAATGCCGCCCATAAGCGGACCTTCTATAATCTCAACCGCACCCCTGCCAGCATCCATAGCCTCGGCAAGATCAGCCTCAAGATTCTCGCAAGCGCCTTTTATAACCGCCTCTTTCAGGCGCTCGTCTACCGGAATGTCCCTACGGTCGGCAGCCTCGGCCGGCTCAATGGTTGCGACAACATGCTTGTTCAGTGCATAATCGCCCAATTGTTCGGCCGCATCATGGTCGCCTTTCAAGAGAAGTTCCTCTATCATAGTCCGCAATGCCAACGGAATATCGTCATATGTGACCGATGTTTCAGGATTGACTATCGCCATATCAAGTCCCGCCCGCGAAGCGTGATAGAGAAAAACGGCATGCATCGCCTCACGCAACGGAGTGTTCCCGCGGAACGAAAAAGAAAGATTGCTCACTCCGCCACTCACTTTTGCGCCCGGCAGGTTTGCCTTTATCCATGACGTTGCCCGAATGAAATCCCGGCCATAGAAATCGTGTTCGGCAATTCCGGTGGCGACCGCCATTATATTCGGGTCGAATATAATGTCCGACGGATCTACGCCTGCCTCTTCGACAAGCAGCCGGTAAGCACGTCCGCATATCTCGATTTTACGGTCGTAAGTGTCGGCCTGGCCTTTCTCATCAAAGGCCATCACCACCATTGCAGCCCCGAAGTCCTTTATCTCTCTTGCTTTTCTAAGAAAATCGGCCTCCCCCTCTTTCAGCGATATTGAGTTGACAATCCCTTTTCCCTGCAGACATCTCAGACCGGCAGAAACAACAGCCCAGTCCGACGAATCAATCACGACTGGAACTCTCGCGATATCAGGGTCCGAAGCAATGAGGTTTAGAAAATGTGTCATCTCTTTCGGTGCGTCAAGCATGGCATCGTCCATGTTGATGTCTATCATCATCGCCCCGTTGCCGACCTGTGCCAATGCTATCGACGAAGCCTCTTCATAGGATTTTTCACGTATGAGTCTCAAAAACTTACGCGACCCTGCGACATTACACCGCTCCCCTATGTTGACAAAATTATTCTCCGGAATCACAGTTGTCACATCCAGCCCCGACAGACGCAGCACTCCGTCGCGATCCAACGGACGCCGTGGTGTGGCTTCACATGCCAGTTCCGCAACGAGCCGGATATGCTCGGGAGTCGTTCCGCAGCAGCCGCCGATGACATTCACCATCCCGCGCGACAGGTAAGGCGCCACAGCTTCGGCAAATTCCGCTGCCGTTTCGCGATAACGTCCCAGTTCGTCTGGAAGCCCCGCGTTCGGATGACAGCTGAGAGGAAATGGCGAAACGGAATGCAGAGACTTTATATATGCTTCCATGTCGCGCGCCCCCATTGAGCAGTTTAGTCCAAGACTGACAATATTCTCAAACCCTTCTATCGCGACAAGAAGCGCTTCAAGCGACTGCCCCGACAGAATCCGTCCGCTGCGGTCCGAGACTGTGACGGAAACCATCACAGGTATCTGCCGCCCGATGCGGCGGGAAACATCCCGCGCTGCAAAGAGAGCGCTTTTAAGGTTTAGCGTATCGAACACAGTCTCTGCAAGAATCAGGTCGGCCCCGCCATCTACCAAAGCGCTGATCTGCTCATCATACGCGCTGCGAAGAGAGTCAAACGTGATGTTTCTCTTAGCCGGATCCTCGACGTCTGGACTCATCGAAGCCGAACGGTTTGTCGGCCCTACCGAACCTGCCACCCATATACGACGGCCAAGGTTACGCGTCATTCTGTCAGCGACCTTCCTTGCAATCGAGGCGGCCGCACGGTTCATCTCGCCGACATACGGCTCAAGCCCATAGTCTGCCTGCGAAATTCTATTTGAGTTAAACGAATTCGTCGAGATGATATCCGCTCCGGCAATGATATACTTCTCGTGAATCTCGGCAATCGACTCCGGACAGGTCAGCGACAGGATATCGTTGTTGCCCCTCAGATCGCAGCTCCAGTCTCGAAAAGCATCTCTTCTAAAATCAGATTCCGAAAGTCCCAGACGCTGTATCATCGTGCCCATCGCTCCGTCAAGCACCAAAACCCGCTCAAGAACCGACTGCCTAAAACTTTTGTTCATGACTTTCAGAATATTTTTGATGCCACCTCACGAACGCTCTCAGCCGCATGGATTGTATAGAAATGGATGCCCGGCACTCCGCTGGAAATCAGCTCACGACACTGTCCGACACTCCATTCCACACCGATCCGGCGTATTTCATCATCGTTTTTCGCCTTTCTCAGTTCAGAAGCAAGCGCCTCCGGAATTTCAGAGCGGAAAACCTTCGGCAGAACAGACAGATGCGATCTGCGTGTAACCGGTTTTATTCCCGGTATGATCGGCACCGTTATTCCCTCACGGCGACAACGGCCAACAAATTCGAAAAACTTGGAATTATCGAAAAACATCTGAGTAATCAGATAGTCGGCGCCATTTTCAACCTTCTGTTTCAGATAATTGATGTCTGATGTCATATTAGGTGCTTCTTCATGCTTTTCGGGATAACAGGCCATCCCGTAGCTGAAGGGAGTCTCGATCCCCTCTATCGCCGTGTCATAAAGGCCACGCCCGGAGTTGAATTCATTGATCTGCCGCTGTAGATCATGAGCGTAGTCGTTGTAATCTGCCGGATTGTGGCCCGACCGGTCAAACGGTTTGTCGTCACCCCTCACCACAAACAGATTGGTGATCTCGAGGAAGTTCAGATCAAGGAGAGCATATTCCGTTTCTTCGCGCGTAAATCCCTTGCAAATTATATGGGGCACGGGCGTTATCCCGTAACGGTACTTTAAAGCCGCGGCTACCGCCACCGTCCCCGGACGACGCCTGATGCTTATCTTACGGTGCGTCCCGTCAGGATGAGCCTGATAGACACTCTCGCTATGGTGTGACGTAATATTGATGAACTTCGGATCAAACTCCCTCAGGCGGTCGACTATGTCATACACCCGATAGATGCTGTTTCCCTTGACCGGAGGGAGGATTTCGATTGAAAACAAAGGCCGGTCCGTGTTCCGGATAATATCGATGACTTTCATAAATAAAGGAATTGAATCTGTCATTACAGACAACCGGGCAGCCATGCCCGTATGCCGCACTATGTGTCAGACACCAAAGTTACAACAACGTTTCGTCATGACAAAATTTCAAACCTGAAATCACCGTCTGAAATCACCGCCGGCCATCTGACTTTACTTTATCTCATGCCACTCCATATCCTAATCCGGACGGAATCGACAAAGAGGCTGTGTCAAAATAGGCGCAGCCTCTTTTTTCTAACCTGTTGAAAAACATAAAACAAAGCCCTGACTTTCACAA
>JAIDXA010000226.1:0-3825 GCA_029058705.1 Paramuribaculum sp.
AGAGTCCGGTACAATACCGAACTCTTTCTCAAATCGGATAGTTAATAACCCGTCCAACTTTTTGGGGTCACTTCAAACATTAGTCCGGGCGTATTGGATTATTCAAGTGTGATTTATCGGTTGATGAAGACTTTTTCAGATTTGTTTCCGTGCTGCATGATGTAGAACCCGGAAGTCAGATTGTCTTCGTCGACGGCAATTCCCTGAAGATTATAATATCTGGCTTTTCCATTGCCGTCGGAGCCGATTGTGCCGATGGCTGAGAGTCCGCTTACGGTAAATGGGATGTCATAGCATACTCCATCGGTAAGAAACTGGGAGTTCGGATCGCAGGCGTACTCTCCGGCACTTGCGGAAAGAAAACCGGTTGTTCCCGGTACACCCCATGCATTGGCGTAGATTATGCGGATTCGGCCTTTGTCGCCGTCGGAGAGTGTGGCCGGCACGTTGAACGTGTGGTTTATGTTCATTACTTCATCGTAGTTGCCGTAAACGTTGTGGGTAGGGGGCAGGTTTCCATAAAGTTTGATTAGGGAAAAGTTGGCTGTCCCGTCCCAGTCGGCGAATACATATGCCGCGGCATAGCGGAGATCCTGACGCACGGCGGTGTACGATCCGGTTCCGAGCGAATGGGCTTTGAGTGTGAGGGTGAATTCGCTTCCGGGTTCAACTGCAAGTGTCTGGTCGATGAGGTTGAACACTTGCGAGGGCTGGGTGTTGAAGTCCACTGAAATGTTTTGACGGGCGTCTGTTGACGAGATTGACTCGACGTAGGTGTCAGTGCGTACGTTTCCGTCGGGCTGCTGATAGATTGCTGTTATTGAGGGATCGCGTACGAACGTGGCGCTGATTTCTACAGCTTCTGTGATGGTGAAGCTGTTGCCGTCGAGTTCATTGTTGTTGACCTGGATCTTGTCGAGCATGTAGCCGTAGTCAGGTGTGGCCTCGATGGTGAGAACTGTCCCGTTTTCGACTTTCTTGCCGGAAGTTACGATGGTTTCACCGTTTTTTACGGTAAGTGTGCCATGGTCGGGTTTGGTGATGAAGATTGACGACAGGTCCTTTTCGTCCGGCTGCTCGATCTGGGTGATTGAGCCGTCGAATACGTAAACCGATGAACCGGGGATCGTTACGGAAATACGGGCGTCGGGGCTGATCGGTGCGTATGTCGCGAAGCCGTTAAGTTCGTTCTGTGATTCGAATGCAGGTGCGAAATAGACCGGAGTGTTGTCATAAGCCGGAATGTCGAGGGCTTCGCGGAGGGTGAATGTATAGGTTGTCTGTGAAGTGGAGGGGTTACGGAGTGCGAGAGTTGCCTTGCTTCCGTTCCACGATGCCCATCCGTAGACGTTTGCCTTGCTTCCGTCCCAGGGATCGCCGCCTACCCAGTGGATGTCGGGAAGAACGTCTGCGTTCTTTTCCTGCCATTTGATGCATTCGGCGAGATCGCCCCACAATGCACCGTTGTTGATGGAATTCAGGAGTTTGGCGTCGCAATAAAGCTCGACCATTCCGGATCCGCAGGCGAAGGCGCAGCGCATTTCACGAACAATGCCGTCATAGTCCATCGATTTTGATACATCTCCCTTTTCGGTCAGAATGAAACCATGGGTCATCAATGTGTTTATCGGGCAGAGAGGCGAGTTGCTGACGAAGTTCTGATAAACAAGGTGGTCGCGGTATGTGATCCATCGTTCGCGGTCATCGCCCTGGTTTCCGATTGTGCTCCAGTCGGCTTCCTGACGCCAGACGGCGTCGGTGAAGTGGAACCAGAACGGTGATGCCCATGTTCCGACGGTTGTGTTGAAGAACATGTCGGGACGAATTTTCCTGACCTGGCTCAGGATGTCGATAATGCCTTCGGCGTTTTCCTCGCCGGTTGTTCCTGCGTCAGGGCCTACAGAGCTGAACTGAGCTGAGATGCCGTCGAGTTTGAAGAAGTTGAAGTCGTAGTTGTCGACCATGTTCTGGCAAGCGTCGAGGAACACTTTGTAATAGGCCGGGTTGCTGAGTTGCATTCCACCTTTGTTGGTCCAGTAGCTGCGGCGCAGTTCACCTGAAGTTCCATAACCGCCTACCGGCCCGAGCCATGCGCCGATGCCTGAGTTCATGGCTACGGCTGCTTCATTGGGCTCCTGGAATCCGTTGGGGAAATTTTTGTTGAATGTCCAGGTGCCGTATTCGTCCCATCCGTCGTCCCATACGAATGATTTGATGTTGGCTCCATGATTGTCGTAGAGGTTTGTCCGCCATTGGTTGACAACGTTGACGCAATCGTCTGCGGTCATGTGGCCGGTGTAGGAGGGTGAATTGTTTCTGTCGATGTTGAGCTCATACCAGGAGTTGTACATCGGGAAGGCGCGCCAGGGCACTGCGCGTTCGCGTTCGCTGTAGGCAAGTACGGAGCGTCGGGCCTGATCGGGGGCTATCAAACCGATCACGGAGCTGACTTCCCAGGTTTTGCCTGCCTGTAGAGTCGCGTGGCGACTCCAGAGTCCCTGTATTGTGCGGAGGTTGGAGGTCTCTGATTCATTACCGGATCCGTCGCCCACGGAGGGGATTTCCGGGGCTTGGGCTGTAGATACTGACGGACTCCAGGTTATGGTTCCGTTTGCGGTTATGGTTTCAGTCTTTATTTCGACAAAGTAGCGTACGAGATAAGTTCCGGCTTCCGGAATGTTGAGGGTGAAGGTGTTGTCGCGCGACATGCCGCCGGTGAAACCTATGTGGTAGTCGGAAGCGACCACTTCACCGCTGGTGTCAACGAGGTCTACTCCCACAACGTTCAATCCATGGGTGCCGTCGGTATATCTGAATGTCACAGTGTGGTTTCCCGATTGGGAGGCTGCGATGAAGCCACGTTTGCCGCGAATGTCGGAAGCGGTGAATCCAAGTGCTTTGATTCCGTCGGGTGTCTGACTGCCTGGTTGCCATGTCCAGTAGGCCGGTGATGCCGGCTGGGTGTCTTCGGTAGTGTCGCGACGCCACGAGGAGAGAAGGAAGCCGTTGTCGGCAACGAGGATCTCTCCGAGCGACGGAGTTGTGCTTCCGCCTGTTGAGATCAGTTCGACAGAGTTGATGCCGGTAGGTGTTTCCAGTCCGGCAAAAATCTTGTCGGAAGCAAGGATGGCACCTCGTGTGTTTCCAACAACCGAGGGCGCGAGTTCGGCAGGAATCGTGTAGGTCATCGGAATGATGTTGTGCATGGCGACATCTTTGCTGGCGGTGATTGCCAGTGTTGTGCGGATGTAGTGTGAGCCATCGCGAAGAATGGCTTTCCACTCAAATTCGAGATCGCCGTATGTCAGTGTGGCATAGATGCATTGACCGTCGAGCTTTTCTGATGCGACAGTCGCGTCCGGATCTCCGGTCAGAGATGTATGACCCCATTCGGTGACCGTCATTTCTGATGCCGGAACAACGGTTGTCCCGTCGCCAAGCGTGATGGTGAAGATTTCCGATCCGCTTTTCAGTGAGAGCTCAGGGCAGCCTCCGAATGTGATTTTGTTGTCTTTGTTGACAAACGAAGCGTTGATAAGTTGGTTGCTAAGGGTCAGTGTGCCTGCTGATTCGGACAGTTCGGCTGTTCCGGCCTGTTGTTCCTGAGGGAAGAACACTGCTTGCGCAGATGCCCCACCGGGCTGGAACAATAGTGAGACAGCCAACAGGCAGGGGCTCAATAGAGTCTTCTGCAGTAGGGTAGATGTTTGCATGTCGTTTTGGTTTAAAATTATATGTTTTTGATGGTAAAAATCGAAAATATTTTCAATTCTGTAAAATTACAATTAAAAATACAAAAATTAAAAATACAAAAATTAAGTTAAT
>JAIDXA010000226.1:3835-10859 GCA_029058705.1 Paramuribaculum sp.
ATAGTTCCCGTTTTTTTGTATCGATGGTGATAATGGGTCGTTGCTGACTGTTTTCGGAAGTGTCAGCGGATTATCGGCCATTTGAATTGGCGGAGCCGGCTGATGAGTTGTTTCTCTTGTCCGTTGCAATAATGGTTGCAGAGGGTGTGGAACGCGGCCGAATGATTGGGATGGGTCAGATGTGCCAGTTCATGGTTTATGATGAATGTGCGCAGTTCGGCAGGCAGGAATATCAGTAGCGCGGACAGGCGGATGCGTCTGCTGTCGCGATAGCAGACGCCGAGAACACTTCTGCCCTTCCCTGTTTCCCATGAAATGGATGAAATGCCGAGTTCGGCAGCTCTGTTTTCAGCAAGTGGAATAAGGCGGGGTGCAAGGTGGACTGCGATGGCGATCAGCTGATTGCTTATGGCTTTGGTAGTTGACGGATTGGAGAAGTCGGTGTTTGCGGGCAGGGTGATATTGAATCCGCAGGCGGTTTTGCTGATCGGGCTATGAATGTTTCCGTTGTGGGTGGTTATGGTGATTTTCCCCTCAGGCATTGTATAGGTCCAGCCTGGGTGATAGTGGAGTCTGTCGGTTTTTAATGTTGCCTCTCTGAGCCGTGGCAGAAGGCCGGCGATGGCGTTGCGTACGGTTGTGAGGTTCACGCCAGCAGGCGCTGAAGCGACAAACCGTCCGTCGGAAGAGCGTCTCAGCCGCAGCCTGATGGAGTTCGAGCGGGGAGTGACCGTTACGGTCAATCCGCCGTCGAATGTCATTATTGTCGTGTCGAGCAGTCTGTCCATGGTGGTCGTTTGTGGAATCCGACGGCCTATTCGGCCCAGTGGAGCTTGTGACGGAGGGTGTGGACGAACGATTGTTCGGGGAAATGGGCTACTTTTATTTCAAAGTCTGCTTTCCTCAGTTCGAGACGGGTGTCGATGGGAAGCGGGGTGGAGCGGCCGTCGATGGCAAGCATCATTGATCCGGAGCGTGACCGGCATGATATATGCAGTGAGATGCTGTCGGGAACGACGAGAGGGCGCATCGATAGCGAATGGGCCGCTACAGGAGAGATGACCCAGTCGGAGCATCTCGGCGATATTATCGGGCCGCCGACGGAGAGGTTGTAGCCGGTCGATCCTGTCGGGGTCGATATGAGAAGTCCGTCGCCTGTGTATGTGGCGAGCGGCGAGTCTCCTATCCTGGCCTCGATTGTGATCATCGAGGCCGTGTCCTGTTTAAGGATGGCTACCTCGTTGAGGGCATGGGCGTTGCCGGGTAGCTGCGCACCGGATGAGAATACTGAGATCAGAGTGCGCGGCTCTGTTGTGTAGTCGCCTTTCACAATGCGTTCGGCGATGGTTACGGCGTCTGATATGTTTGAAGCCGAGAGATAGCCGAGGTGGCCTGCGTTTATGCCCATTATCGGAACGCCGCTGCGTCCGATCCGGTTTGCGGTTGTCAGAAAAGTTCCGTCGCCTCCTATGCTTAGGGCCAGGGTGTTGTTCGGTTCGTCAGGAGCGGCCGCCGCTTTTTCGATAGATGAAGCGGCCGTCGGCAGAATCCGGATCAGAAAATCCCTGTAGTCAGGTTCGGCGTGAAGCCGGACATTTCCGGCAGCGGCAGTCAGTGCGATGAGAAATTCCCGCACTTCGTTTATTCTTGATGTCTGGGTGGGATTTCCGTATAGAAAAATGTTTTGCATTGTGATGACTGGTTGTTTCGACTGGTAGCCACGTGTTTGGGCGCATAGGCGGGGTGTGGGTCGTTGTCAGACCTCTATGTGTGCCATAAGTTCGCCGATGCGTTCGGCCATTTCCTGTTGCATTGTGTCGTATCCCGACCGTATGGCGACGGTCGGGTAGCCGTAGCGATCCAATGAGCGGCTGACGGCGCCTGCGTTCCGGTGGCTCACGCGCAGGTCAATGATGACCTCTCCCGATGGAAGGGTTTCGGATGTGACGTTGAGGTTAAGCAGATGGGCGTCAGCGTCTTCAACCGCCCGGCTGATGCGGGAGGCGCTGTAGTCGCTCCGGCTGCACGCGACAGAGAGTTCGCAACATTCCGCATTAATGGGGAAAAGCCGTTCTTCGGAGTGTGGCGAGCGGTCGTGGCTGTCCATCCGGCCGACGTTTTTTTCAAATAATATGTTATCTTTTGAATTCAATCTTTTTTATTATGTTTTTTCTCCCTAAATTTGTAGTCGGAAATCCGGCGGAATGCAAATTTAGCAAATTTATTTCTAACATTCGCTATATTAGTCTAACGCACGGCCCTGAAACAAGTTTATTTAACTAACCGTCTTTTCGGGGCCGGCAGCTTGAGGGCTGACGTTGGCTGCAAACCCGGATCATGTTTGAAAATCCGGACAACACGGATGTCCGACAACATAATACTGCCGCACTACAATGACCCAGTTAAGTGTAAATATCAATAAAGTGGCCACGCTGCGTAATGCCCGTGGTGAAAATATGCCTGATGTCCAGCGTTTTGCCACTGAATGCGAACAGCTCGGAGCAGACGGCATAACTGTCCATCCGAGACCTGACGAGCGGCACATACGTTATGCCGACGTCTATCTTCTGCGTCCGCTTGTCAAGACCGAATTCAACATTGAAGGTTATCCGTCGCCTGAGTTCCTTGACCTTGTTTTGAAGATCAAGCCCGAACAGGTCACACTTGTCCCTGACGCGCCGGGCGACCTGACAAGCCACGAAGGCTGGGACGTGGAGGCCAACAAAGAGTTCCTGACAAATATTGTTGACAGTCTTCGCGATGCCGGAATCCGAACATCGATCTTCGTCGGAACGGATCCCGACAACATCAAGGCGGCAGCCAGGACGGGTGCCGACCGTGTTGAGCTTTATACAAAGCCTTATGCGGATCTTTATCCGACAGATCCGGAAGGTGCGGTCGCTCCTTATGTCGAGGCGAGTCGCGCTGCCCACAGTGCCGGTCTTGGAGTGAATGCAGGCCATGATCTCAATCTTGCCAATCTCGCGTTCTTCTATAAGAATCTGCCCTATCTCAACGAGGTCTCGATCGGCCATTCACTGATTTCCGACGCGCTCTACCTCGGCCTGGCAGAGACTATCCGACGTTATAAACAATGCCTTAAAGGCTAATGAATTAAATATATCTCTTAATTCTCCTTTCATTCTTATGCTGACTCTTTTTGCATCGTTGCAGACCCAGACAATGGATGTCGCCGCCGCAACAACCGATACTGTTGCCGGCAGCGCCGAAACCGTAGCAACTTCTGTCCAGACAGCGACTCCCGCCGTTGTCGACGCTGTAAACAGCGTTCCGGTGGTCGAAACACTTTCTTTTTGGGAGCTCTGTCTGAAGGGTGGTTTCATCATGATTCCTCTCGCGCTTCTGCTGATTGTTTCAATCTATGTTTTCTTTGAGCGCTGGATTGCGATCCATTCGGCGGCAAAGGAGGATGATACATTCATGAAACGAATAAAAGACTATATTCTTGAAGGAGATCCCGAATCGGCAATGACTTTGTGCAACCGTACGAATACTCCATATTCACGATTGATTCTCAAAGGAATAACGAGAATAGGCCGCCCGATGAACGACGTGCTTGTCGCTATAGAGAACACCGGTAACATTGAAGTCGCGAACCTCGGCCGGCGGCTGCCATGGCTTGCGACAACTGCAGCCGGAGCGCC
This sequence comes from Paramuribaculum sp., assembly GCA_029058705.1. Lineage (GTDB taxonomy): Bacteria > Bacteroidota > Bacteroidia > Bacteroidales > Muribaculaceae > Paramuribaculum. The sequence continues at coordinate 7,501 of JAIDXA010000226.1, forward strand.
TATGCTCGGATTTCTCGGAACTGTCTGGGGTATGGTTCAGGCTTTCTATAATCTTGCAAAGGCCGGATCGAGCGCCAATATCGATGTGCTTGCCGGTGGTATCTATCAGGCACTTGTGACGACCGTCGCCGGTCTTGTTGTCGGCATTGTTGCTCTGTTTGCCTACAATTATCTCGTTGCGAGCATCAATGGAGTGATGAACTCGCTCGAAGCCAAGACAATGGAATTCATGGACCTTCTTAACGAACCGGCCTGATCCGGTCAAATTGTCTGAGCAATGGCACTAAAACGTCAATATGACATGACTTCGCTCTTTTCGATGGCCTCGATGACCGATGTCATATTCCTGCTTCTGATCTTCTTCATGGTTACAAGCACCTTCGTTTTCCCTACGGCTCTTGAAGTAAATCTTCCACAGAGTTCCGAACAGACCGCCCTCAAGCCATCAACGCGTGTTTTTGTTGACAAAAACAAGGTTATCTATGCGTCATTTTCCGATGACAACTCCGAGCCGCAGCCGATGAATCTCAATCAGCTTGTCGGATTTATACAGACAATGCGCAATCAGCGGCAGGAGGATTTTATTGCCATATATGCCGACGAGGATGTCCCTTACGGAACTCTTGTTGAAATTCTGGACATCGGTGCTAAAAACGGGTTAAAAATGGTGCTTGCCACCAAGCCTGCACCGTCATCAGCTATGCCTCAATGATTGATCTGAAAGAATATTACGCACGCATTCCTCGCGAACGCCGCAATGAGTTGGCCGCAGGCGCGCTGACGCTGTTGCTTTGCGCCGTGCTGGCGATTCTTGTCGGTTGCTGGCAGATGTCCTACAGCCATTCTGCGCGACAGGCATGGCCGGCGGCTGATTCGTCGGAGCTATTGTTTGAGGGTGAGTATGTAATGGCGGGCGATATTGCTGAACCGGAGCAGACGCTTGAAGATCCGGCGGAGGCTGGCGCAGTTGAAGAACCTGCCGTTGAAGGGCTTGACCGTGTGGATGAAGGGTCTGCTGCGGAAGCTCCCGCTGCTCCGATTGTTTCTGAAAAGGAGTCGCCGATGAAAGTCACTCCGAAGAAACCTGTCGAGAAGCCCGGTCCGTTGAAATCGGAGAATGAAGCTGAGCGGGCCCGCGAAAAAGCGCGTGAGGAAACGCAGCAGAAAATCGCCGGACAGATGAAGTTTGGTTCGAACAGTTCGTCGGGAAATTCGTCGGGAAAAAGCGGATCCTCCGATGGTAACGCATCTGCCGGCAGCCTTTCGGGCGCTCCGGGCTATAGTCTGACGGGCCGCACTCTTTCCCATTGGGAAATGCCGGCAAAGACTGCTCCTAATGGCTCTGTGAAAATCAGAGTGGTTGTCAATCAGCAGGGAAAGGTCATCGAAGCTTCGGTTGCATCGTCGAGCGGAGCGGCTGCTTCCGATCAGGTGCGTCAGGCTTGTATTGCTGCTGCGAAGAAATCGCAATTTTCAGTCAGTCTCGATTCACCTCCGCGTCAGTCAGGAACAATTACCTATAAGTTCGTTTCGAAGAAATAATTATAAGAGATTGCTTTTCAGTCTGAACTCTTTTCGTTAGATCCGGCGTTGACAAGAATCACTCCCGACAGAATCAAGACAGTCGCGCATATTTTCATCCATCCGAACTCCCCTACTCCGAGCCATACGGCTGCGATTGCCGCGAATACGGGCTGCAGGTAGTTGTAGACGCTTACCACGGTGGGTTTCAGCAGTCTTTGTGCGAAGGGGATGGCAAGATAGCTCATGCAGGTGGAAAAGATGATGATGAAAGCGAGTGACAGCCACGTGGAAGATGATAGATCTGTCCATTCAACGTTTGCCAGCTGAAGGCTGCCGCAAGGAACATATGTCAGCGCGGAAATGAAAAGCATCCATTTCATGAGTGTGAACGGCGCGTAGCGTTTTGTCAGACCTATCAGATAGACATAATAGACTGCCGCGCAGATCTGTGCGGCCAGGCAAAGGGAGTCTCCGAGGAGCGGATTTGAGGCGATTGCTCCGGAGCGGTTGCCTCCGACAAGAAGGATTACTCCGGCCATGCCAGTGACCACTCCTGCCATTTTCCATTTCGTGATTGGAAAGTGCAGTGCGATAGCGGCCAGAATCATTGTTATCATCGGGGTGGTCGATGACATGACGGCGCAGTCGATCGGGTTGGTATAACCTATGCCGAGAATGAACAGTCCCTGGTTTGCGCTGATCATCAGCAGGGATGCAATCAGCAGTCTCAATCTGTCGGGTGGCGCTATTTTTTCCCGTGGGGCTATGGATTCCGGCAGAATGAGGTTTAAAATCAGGAACATAAGTGCGGCTCCTCCTATTCTGACAGCCGACAGTGCCAGAGGAGAGATTTCGCCCTGCAGAAGGATGTTCTTGGAAACGGGAGACATCAGTCCCCATGCAATATTAGCAAGAAGCAGAGCCAGATGGCCCTGCTTCCTGTTGTTGTTTCTTACGGAAAATCCGCTTTTTGCCGTATGATTGCCGTTTATTGTCTGAGTTTCCATTCAAACCCGTTTTTTGTGTCTTTTACGTCAAAGCCGATGGCGTTGAGCCGGTCGCGGATCAGGTCGCTTGTAGGCCAGTCTTTCTTTGCTTTGGCCTCCGAACGGATTTCCATCAGCAGGTCAACGGCGTCTTCGAATGGTTTCATGTTTGCCGAGCCGTCATTTTCCGATCCATTCTCATTTTTTATTCCGAGAATCTCGGTGAGGAATGTGCTGAAAATGGATTTCAGATTGTCGATGTCGTTTTGGGACGCTTTGATGATTCCGTCGTTGATTTTGTTGACGGTCGAGCATGCTTCAAACAGGTGGGCGATGAGTATCGGAGTGTTGAAATCATCGTCGAGAGCTTCGTAGCATTTTGCTTTCAGAGCCTCTGTGTCGATGGCATCGGCTTCTGATGAGGGTTTGAGTGTCTGAAGCCGTTTGAATCCGTCATTCATTCTCTGAAGCGCTTTCTCGGCGGCTTGAAGGGCTTCATTGCTGAAGTCGAGTGTGCCGCGGTAGTGAGCCTGCAGAATGAAGAACCTGATTGTCATGGGCGAGTATGGCTGGCTCAGAAGTGGGTGAGAGCCTGTGAAGAATTCGTCGAGGGTTATGAAATTACCGAGCGATTTGCCCATTTTCTGGCCATTAATGGTAATCATGTTGTTGTGCATCCAGTAGCGGACGGAGTCTTTGCCGTTATGGGCTACGGACTGGGCTATCTCACACTCGTGATGGGGGAATTTGAGGTCCATTCCGCCGCCATGGACGTCAAACGGCGTGCCGAGATATTTCTCTCCCATCGTGGAGCATTCGAGATGCCATCCGGGGAATCCCTCGCTCCAG
>JAIDXA010000227.1 GCA_029058705.1 Paramuribaculum sp.
AAACTCGGTTTTTCAAATCCGAAGACCGAGTTCTTCAAACAAATTGCTAATTTTGCACTTGCCAGTTGAATCTGCGCCTATCCGTAGCCGGCAGACGTGGTTAAATTTGTCGGATGATTATTAAGAATGAAGCGGGAAAAATTGTTATCTTTGTGAAACGTCCGATTGAAGCTGTTTTTCGGTGTGGATCATGAGGCGCAGTCCGATTAACGATAATTTATCATACTGTGCACTGAAATTGCCCGCATCTGCCATAACTTTGCATTGGACAATACAACTACGATATCAAACAAATCCACAAATAGACATGGCAAAAAAAGAAACAACCAAAAAAGGCGCGGCCGTTGATCCCAAGGCGGCCAAACTGAGCGCTCTAAACCAGGCTCTCGCCCGCATTGAGAAAGATTTTGGTAAGGGCAGCATCATGAAACTCGGCGACGAAGTGATCGAGGATGTCGAGGTGATTCCGACCGGTTCGATTTCGCTCAACTATGCCCTTGGCGTAGGAGGTTTTCCGCGAGGCAGGATAATTGAAATCTTCGGCCCTGAATCATCGGGTAAAACAACGCTTGCAATCCATGCGATTGCCGAAGCTCAGAAAGCGGGAGGTATCGCAGCCATGATCGATGCGGAACATGCTTTTGACCGTTTCTATGCCGAGAAACTTGGTGTAGACGTCAACAATCTGCTTATTGCCCAGCCCGACAACGGAGAGCAGGCGCTTGAGATTGCCGAACAGCTTATTCGTTCGGCGGCCGTCGACATCCTTGTTGTCGACTCTGTGGCCGCTCTAACTCCCAAAAACGAGATCGAGGGCGACATGGGCGAGAGAAACGTCGGGCTGCAGGCCCGTCTGATGTCTCAGGCAATGAGGAAACTGACGGGAGCCATTTCACGCACCAACACAACATGTATCTTCATCAACCAGTTGCGTGAAAAAATCGGGGTCATGTTCGGTCCGAGCGAGACAACGACCGGTGGAAACGCATTGAAATTCTACGCTACAGTCCGCATTGATATCCGCTCGAGCTCGACAATAAAGGACGGCGAGGAAATACTCGGACGCCACACAAAGGTCAAAGTCGTGAAAAACAAGGTTGCACCGCCTTTCCGCAGAGCCGAATTCGACATCATGTTCGGCGAGGGGATTTCACGCTCCGGAGAGATAATCGATCTTGGTGTTGAATATGGAATTATACAGAAAAGCGGTTCCTGGTTCAGTTATGCCGGCTCCAAGCTCGCGCAGGGGCGTGACGCAGCCAAGCGGGTAGTTATGGACAACCCCGAACTCGCCGACGAACTCGAAGAGAAAATCATGGCGGCAATGAAAGCCAAATCCGAAGAGCGACGCGGCGCAAAAGGGGCAAAAGTGCCGTCGGCTGCCCCCGCATCCGGCGAAGTCGAAGATCTTGACGAACTCGACGATCTCGATGCGGATCTCGGCGACGACTTCTCGATCGACGAAGATTTGTAATCCATAAAAAACATTCCACAACCGGCTTCGGGGGCAGAATGAACAAATATCCCTCAGGTCTGTGTTATAGCGTTAGAGAAATGTAACAATTATCTAACGCTATATTCTTTTTTTGATGAAGATTAAAATCTCCGTTTCATTATTGCTCGGCCTTTTCGTCGCATTTGGCTCCCATGCCGTCAGGCTTTCTCCCTCACAGGCATTGCAGCGGGCGCTCCTCTCGATCGAAAGCTCTGCCACAACATTCGCCACCGCAACCGAATCTCCGAGGCTTGTCTACACAATTGAAAGCAACAATGCTCCGACGTTATATGTATATTCATTCGGCTCCGACGGATTTGTCATTCTCCCCTCAAGCGATCTGGTGGTTTCTCCCGTTCTCGGTTATGCCGACGGAGCTTTTGATCCCGATTCCATTCCCGACAATCTGAAATGGTGGCTTGGTCAGTACAGCGCCGAGATTTCGCTTCTCGAGGATCGTGTCGTGACCCCCGCGGGAAATGCGGAGCCTGTGGCCATTGAACAGCGCGCCGGGATAGAGCCGTTGCTCTCTACGCTCTGGAATCAGGACGATCCCTATAACCTCCTCTGCCCGGTAGAAGGAACAACACGTTGCCCCGTCGGCTGTGTGGCCTCGGCGATGGCGCAGGTAATGAAGAAATGGAATCATCCGCAGACCGGAACCGGAAGCAAAACATATTTTTCATCGACTGCCGGAAAAGATCTGACTGTCGATTTCTCAGCAACTGCTTTCGACTGGCAGAACATGACCGACAGCTATGGCGAATCGAGCAGTGAGGCGTCACGTAATGCCGTGGCGACTCTGATGTATAGTTGTGCGGTTGCCGTTGAAATGCGCTTCACCCCGACCGCAAGTTTTTCGAATTACACAATGGCCGCAACTGCGCTTGTCCGTTATTTCGGCTATGACAAAAGCCTGCGCAATCTTTCACGAAACTACTTTGAGCTTGCCGACTGGATGACGCTGATATATGATGAGCTTGAAGCCGGACGCCCCGTATTGTACGGCGGCTCGAACGACGAAGGAGGCCATGCCTTTGTCTGCGACGGCTACCGTTCCGACGGCTATTTTCACATAAACTGGGGCTGGGGAGGCTACAGCGACGGCTACTTCCTTCTGACTGCCCTGAATCCGGTCGATCAGGGCATCGGTGGATCGGTCGGTGGATACAATCTCAATCAATACGTCCTTGTCGGCATACAACCGGCGGCGGAAGACTCTGAATATATCCCCGTTCTCGAATTCATGTCCGACTTTACTGTCGGAGCTGACCGGTACGACCGGCTCGACGGAGTGGAAGTGACATTCTCCGATCCCGAAAAAATCTATAACATGTCGACAGACGAGATCGAAATATATCCCGGTGTGGCGCTGACTGACGAAAACGGAAATGTCAGCTATATCGAAGCCGATTCCTCAGTCATAATGCCGAAAGGGGGAAGCATAAGATCATACTCGATATCGGCCGACCGTTTCCCCTCTTCAGGAAAATATGCAGTGACTCCTGCCGTGCGTCTTGCCGACAGTAAAAACTGGTATGCGGCTCATGTCCGCATGACGGATGTGCGTCAGTATGATCTGACTGCAACCCCTGGGGCTCTCCGTTTTTCTGGCGTTGCCGAAGCAGCTGTGACTCAGGATTCATTAACCCTTTTGTCGCCGGTCCATCCTGCCAGAACATGTGGAATCACGGCTGTCCTCACCAACTCAGGCGAAGAGGAATACTACCGCACTGTCACCCCCGTACTCTGGCGTGGCGATGTGGAAGTCGCGCAAGCCGACGGCATAGCCGTTGATTTGGAAGGCGGAATGACACGCCGTTTCGAATGGATCGGTTCTTTTCCATCATATCTTTCGGCCGGAACCTATACGCTTGTCCTCGTCGACAATACCGGTCATAGACTTGGCGACGGGATCACGGTCAATGTCACCGATGTCCTGTCGGCCACTGACGAAGTCTCTGTTCCGAGTGTCCGTATCTGTGGCGCCGAAGCGGTTGGTTCGACTGAAACAACCCCCATTCTGGCTGATTTGAAAAACTTCATTGTCGATATGACGGTAAGATGCGACAAGGGATATATCGGGGAAATTGTCAACGGGGCTGTCTGGTTCAGCGAGACAGAAGGCACAACCGGACTTGGCGGACGATTCATCGGACTCGATCCTGGATCACAGACAACGATTACCGTAACCAACGATCTCGCTGGCCAGCTCGACCCGCAGCATGTCTATCTCCTCTATGTCAAGTGTGAAGTCAGCTGAGCTCTTGCGCCTCCGGTCTATTTCAAAGCCGATCCGTCGTCGGGCATCGAAGTGATCCGCCAGGTCGGCCGTCTGACGCTGTTCACCGATAATGCCATTCTCCACATCGCCTCTCCGGCTACGTTTGACCACGTCTCCATTTTCGATCTTTCCGGACGATGCATATTGACGGAAGAAACCCCTGGAAACGCATCAGCGGCCGAAATCAACATTTCCTCTCTTCCGGCAGGAATATATGTCGTGAAAACCAGCGGAGTCGCGGCAGCTCCGGCCGCGGCCCGGCTTGTCAAACGTTGATGTTGTTTCCTGATCAGTCGGAGCTGTTGCCCAGCAGCTCATCAAATAGATCCAGATAGCGTGAGGCAACGGCAGAGGCTGAAAAACGGCGGCGTATGTCTTCGTGAAGCGCTTCGCGGTCGGGATTCGATTCGATCGCCCATACAATACCCCGGGCGAAATCCACGTGATTGCCATATTCGGCTATATAACCGTTGACTTTATGGTCTATGATATCAGCCTGGCCGCCTCGTCCGAAACTGACAGGAAGAGCTCCCGACGCCAACCCTTCGATCAATGTTCCGGGAAGCGTTTCATATAGTGAGCTGGAAAGAACAACTTTCGAGCGGGCATAAAGCTGGCGCAGTGTGTTCGGATCATTGATTGTTCCCAGATGCTGGAACGGGAAGCGGAGTCCGGCAAGCGCATTGCTGTCGCCGAGCGCTCCGAAAAATACGACTTGCGACCTCTTGGCTATGTCGGGGCGGTTGTCAAACAGATAATTCAGGGCTTCTATGGCAGCCGGCAAACCCTTGATGGGATCATCAAGTCTCGCCGCACCCATTAGAATATAGTTTTCCGCTTCAACGAGCCTTTCGATGCGCGTAGTCGGATGTGTGAAGAAACTGTCGATCGGGAAGGCGTTTGGAATCACTCTGACATCACGGTTGCCAAGCAGTCTGCTTTTCGACGAGCATCCGGCAAGCCAGTTGCTCACGGCGACAAACGTTATGGGAATTCGGTCAAACAATTTCTGTTTTTTTAGGAAAACAGAACGCGAAAGATCATTCGACGAACCGCCCGTAAGAAACTGACAGTGTCCGCATTCGTTGAAATAAGCCCGGCATTCGCGTGCGTGATGACAGATTCCGGTCAGACACCACATGTCGTGCATAGTCCACACAATCGGCTTTCCGAGCCGCGACAGCCGTTCTATGCCCCGCAGCGACAGCAATCCCTGATTGATCCAGCTCAGAAGAATCACGTCGGCTTCTTTCACCCATGGATGGTTGTGAACGGGAAGCCCCGTTGACGCCGTAGATACCTTGAACAGATTTTTACGTGAAAAACCGTTGCGCAGGGCAATTCCCAGTCGCTCGTAAAAGAAGACCGTTCCGCGCAGCAGTCTTGACGCTCCCTCCTCAACCGACGGATCTTCGCTGTATTTGTTGAACACTACCATACGGGCGTCGACTCCCGCATCGCGCAGGGCCGCCATCAGCCTGTAAGTGACTATTGAGGCTCCGCCGAGCAGATCGCTGTGGCATATTATGGCGACTTTCAGCGGTCGCCCGGATTGTTGAGGATGGGACATTGTAGGGGAAAAGTGATTGTTTGGTATTATAATGGAATCAGTGTTGAAAAAACGGTGCTACCGGTCAAGAATCGACCCCGCATCGACAATCTCGATTGACTTTAGGTTCAGGCGTGCACAAAGGTAGTCGGCAAGCTTTTTCCTGTCGGCCGCCGGCATCGGGGCCGAAAACGAAACAAGCGCCACATTGACAGTGTCCGGATTTCCGGAACGCGCGACCGGCGCGAATACCGACCGGTTCACCGCTATATCGGCGATCTTCGGAAAAAGCACCTTGAGTTCGGGTGCTACTGAGCTTCCGCTTTCGCTGAGTTCCTGGCGGAAGCGCAAAGCCTGCCGCAAAGAGTCGAGTTGCTGTTGCTGCCCCACGATTGTCGACTGGGCCATCTGGTAGACATCGCGCATTCCATCCGATTCAACCGTGTTGTTGTGGATGATGTTCGACCCCTGCAGAATGACCAGATGCGTGCCGCTGAGCCCGTAGTCGGGCAGCTTGGCCGACAGTGCGAGCCGAAGCGAATCTGTCGGCAGCGGTTCGCCGATAAGGGTTATGGTGATCGTGCGTTCGCCGTTGCCGGTCGATGTCTTTTCTGAAAGAACCTGCGTCGATGGAAACACACACTCCGTTGCAACGAATTTCGACGCCTGCATCGCAAACTTTGTCTGGCTGAGCATTCGCCACGTCAGCCATATGCTCGGAAGCATTGTCAGGATTGCAAGCGTGTAGACAACGCGCCTCACTCGTCGGGCCCGTTGGGTGTCCACTGCCGCGTCTGTCTTGTATTTAAGGAGTTTGACTCCGATGAATGTCGCGAAGGCGATATAGATCGAATTGATCAGAAAAAGATAGGCCGCCCCGAAAAAATAGTTGAGCTGCCAGGTCGCAAGCCCATAACCGGCTGTGCAGAGCGGCGGCATGAGTGCTGTGGCTATTGCAACGCCTGGAATGACATTGCCCTTCGAGGTGCTGCCGATGGCAAGAATGCCGGCCAGACCGCCTACGAAGCCGATCAGGACATCATAGATTGTCGGCGACGTACGGGCAAGCAGTTCGCTGTGGCCTTCGCTCACAGGCGAAATCAGGAAATAGACCGTCGATGCGACTATAGAAAAGCCTGCGGCCATGATAAGATTCCTTAAAGCCTGTTTGATCAGAGAGAAATCGCATATCCCGACACCCAGGCCGATTCCGATGATCGGCCCCATCAGCGGCGAAATAAGCATTGCGCCGATAATGACGGCCGTCGAATTGGTGTTCAATCCCAGCGATGCAATGAGGATTGCAAGAACCAGTATGACGATATTGGTGCCTCTGAACGAAACTCCTTCGCGGATCGCCTCTTCGCCTTCCGATTGCGGAAGAAGCTGGGCGCTCAGATTGAAATAATCTGAAAAATAGTTGAATAGGCGGCTTGCAGGGTTCGGACTCATTGGTGCGGGATATTTAGAGAGTGTTTGGAATTGTTGGGCGGAACGCATGACTGACATGGTGGTTGCGCGACCGCTTTTCTGACTGCAGGGTCTTTCAATTGCGTCGGTTTCGGAGTCGCCCCGTCGGGATAAGCGAAGCGGGACTCACACCTTCAACTCTCAACACAAGTGCGATATAAAAAAACAACCACAGCGTTCCAACACCCATATTGATCCAAATGTTCGCCGTTTCGGAAACACGAAGCACTCCATAGATTCCAAGCGCCGTGAAAAAGTAGACTGCAAGCCGGGAAACATGGTAGTTGACAGGAAAATATTTTTGTCCGAGAAAATAGGAGAGAACCATCATTGTCCCGTAGCAGCAGAACGAGGCCCATGCGCATCCGTAGAAACCTATCCGGGGAACAAGCAGTATATTGAGACTGACAACCACAGCCAGTCCGATGAGGGTCAGCCACATCCCCCACGGTGTCCGGTCTGTCAGCTTATACCATAGCGACAGGTTGAAACAGATGCCGAAAAACAGTTCGCCGAGCATGATGATCGGAACAACCCCGACACCCTCGCGGTAGCGGGCTCCGATGAACAGCTGTATGAACGGCATATAGACTATGACGGCAAGAAAAACAAACATCGCGAACGCCACGAACCATTTCATCACCGTTGAATAGATCTGTTTCTTATCCTCGCCTTTCGAACGTTCCCGGTCGAAGATAAACGGTTCATAGGCGAAACGGAAAGCCTGAAGAAACAGAACCATGACAACCGCCAGCTTGAAACATGCGCCGTAGATCCCGGTCAGAGCCATCCTCTGGCTCGGATCGGAGATTAGATGGGGAAGGAGAATCTTGTCAAGATTCTGATTCATTATGCCGGCGAATCCGAGAACAAGCAATGGCCATGAATAGCGCATCATCTCTTTCCAGAGACTGCCCGAAAACCTCCATTTGAATCCGCTTATGTCAGGAAGCAGCAACAATATCATGACGGCCGAACTGATCAGATTGGCCAGAAATATATAGCCTACGCTGAACCCTGGGTCATAAAACCAGCCGACAGTCGAGGGGGCTACTCCCATCAGCCAGGGACACATCAGTATAAAAAACAGATTCAGTCCGATATTGACGGCGATGCCGGCCAGTTTGACAATGGCGAATCTGATCGGCCGGTGGCGATAACGCAGATATGAGAACGGAATGGTGGAAAACGCATCGACACTGACACAGACCGCCATCAGTACAACATAGGACGGATGACCCTCACATTCCATCCACCCCGTTATCGGAGAGAGAAAAATGACTGTCAGGGCGATGAAAACAGCCGAAGATACCGACAGCGAGGTCAAAGCCGTGGAATAGACAATCTTAGAACCGGAAAAACGCTCGTCGTTGGCAAAACGGAAAAATCCAGTCTCCATGCCGTAGGTAAGGAGTACCATTACAAGTGCAACGACCGAATAGACATAAGTGACAACACCGTATTCCGACGTGGAGAATACGTTGGTGTATAACGGGACAAGCATCCAGTTCAGGAATCGCCCGACGATCGAGCTGATTCCATAGACGGCTGTGTCCTTGGCCAGTGATTTGACTGTTCCCATTTTAGAAACTGTTTAAATTTAGTTGTGGGATTAATTGAGAGGATTTTATGAGGAGTTTTTACGAGTGGAAGAGGGAGCATAGCGGGCTATGTGACCGATGAGACTCGGTGAAAACAACCATAAAAGACCTCAATAAACCCACAAGAATGATTTGTAACATTTTTTTCGTAGTAAATTTAAACAGTTTCTTAGAGAGTGTTTGGAATTAAATCAAATTAAGACTGAGGAAATTTTTTGAACGATTCCGCGAGTTGAAGAGGGAGCATAGCGGGCTATGCGACTGATGAGACTTGGCTGAATTCGCCAAAAAAGGTCTCAGGATTATTTTGAAGTTTCTGCCGTTCATTCGTATTACTGTTAACGCGGTTTAAATTCAAACACTCTCTTAAATAGCTATCTTGACTCGGGGGGGAGGAGGAGATGGACTCAGATCTGGCCGTCAAACAGCGATCCTGCCGATGCCTGATGCGTGAAGCCTAAGTGACGCCATGCCAGTTCGGTTACCTCGCGGCCGCGGGGAGTGCGTTTGATGAACCCTTCCTTTATCAGATACGGTTCATAAACCTCTTCGATTGTGCCGGCATCCTCACCCAGAGCCGTGGCGATTGTGCCCAGCCCCACAGGCCCTCCCTTGAATTTAGTAATGATTGTGGTTAGAATCTTATTGTCGATCTCGTCGAGGCCGAAGCGGTCAATGTTTAGCGCCTCAAGGCTGTAGCGGGCAATTTCCGGTTCGATGACTCCCGAACCTTTGACCTGCGCGAAATCGCGCACGCGACGCAGCAGGGAGTTGGCGATTCGAGGTGTTCCACGGCTGCGCAAAGCGATTTCATGGGCTGCCGTAGGAGTACATTCAACGCGCAGAAGTCTGGCCGAACGCTGGATGATGCGTTCAAGAACCTCGTGGTCATAATACTCAAGATGGCAGTTGATCCCGAAACGGGCGCGAAGTGGTGAGGTCAGAAGACCGCTGCGGGTCGTGGCGCCGACAAGTGTGAACGGCGACAGCGACAGCTGCACCGAACGCGCTCCCGGACCTTTGTCGATCATTATGTCGATCCTGAAATCCTCCATTGCCGAATAGAGATACTCCTCGACAACCGGACTCAGGCGGTGAATCTCGTCAATGAAAAGAACATCGTTCTCCTCGAGCGACGTCAGAATGCCCGCAAGGTCGCCGGGTTTGTCAAGCACCGGACCCGACGTTATCTTGAAGCCGACTCCGAGTTCATTGGCTATTATTGCCGAAAGGGTCGTTTTTCCAAGTCCCGGCGGCCCGTGGAGAAGCAGATGGTCAAGAGCTTCACCACGCAGCTTGGCCGCCTCTACAAAAACCTTAAGGTTCTCGACAACCTTCTCCTGACCCGAAAACGAGTCGAAGCGGGAAGGGCGCAGAGCCTTCTCTATCTCCTTTTCGCCCTGACCGAGCGATCTGCTTTCGCGGGCTGAGCGGATGTCGAAATTATCTTCGGTCATCTCTGACGCTGTCAGTCCTGTTTCTTGGCGTAGAGCACTGGATTGGTCTCCGCGTCGTTATACATTTTCATCTGGCGGTAGACCTTCATGAACTTACGTCCGGCCTCAATGTCGGCAAGCAGTTCCGCGATTGCGGTGCAAAGATCCGACCGCTGTTCGACAAGAACATTGAGTTTGGCCCGGCATTTGGCGATATGTTCGGGCGAGGCATCGCTGCGTTCGGCCTCGCGCTCCATATGATAGATTTTCAGTGCCAGAATCGAAAGGCGGTCAAGAGCCCACGCCGGACTCTCGGTGTTGATCGTCGCATCGCCGGCTGCCTCGACATCTTTGTAGAGGTCGAGGAAATATGAATCGAGTTGCTCGACCATATCCGTTCTCACCTGGTTCGAACGGTCAATACGGCGTTTGAGTGCCAATGCTGCAACCGGATCGATTTCCGGATCGCGGATAATATCTTCGAGATGCCACTGGATGGCGTCGACCATATTTTTGTCATATAGAACCGCTTCGACCGACCCCGCTTCATACGGATTCGGAAATTCAGCGTCTACGTCGTCCTTGAGATGGTAGTCGTGGGTCGCCTGATTGAAAATGGCGTAACTCTTTTCTGAGAATGTCATGGCGGTCTGGGTTTTTAGAGAGTGTTTGGATTTAAATCAAATTAAGAAACTGTTTAAATTTAGTTGTGGGATTAATTGAGAGGATTTTATGAGGTGTTTTTACGAGTTGAAGAGGGAGCATAGCGGGCTATGTGACCGATGAGGCTTGGCGGAATTCGCCAAAAAAGACCTCAGGATTATTTTGAAGGTTATACCTTTCATTCGTTTTATTGTTAACGCGGTTTAAATTCAAACATTCTCTTAGGGTGATTGAAGGACTGTGGTTAATAGTCGGAGTCATCGGAGGGATAGCGTTCTTCTCCGAGACGGTCGAGATAGACTTTGCGGACATCGCTCCAGCGGTAATACGGACCGCTGACGGGTGTTGCGGGAAGGGTTGTCTCCTTTTCGTTCAGAAGAACTTTGACAAGCACATCGTCAGGAGTATAGGCTTTGCCCCCTTTCGGTCGGTAGAAGATCATCTGGATGTTGGCGGCCATCGGCGTTATGTCATACAGATTCCAGAAATCGTCAACCTTTGTGAAATCATTGATCTTGCGGCCATAGCCGTTAAGATCCATAAGCGTTGTCAGCGGAACTACAACAACATCGTGACCGAACCGCATGTTGGCCGATGGAGAGCGCCGCATGACCGATGTGTCAGCGCTTTCAATTATGTTTCGCAGAAGATAGCGGGCGCGCATCGGGCCTGAACCTTCAGTCAGATCGCTGTTGCCGTAACGCAGAAACCAGTCAATGTCGCCACGCCCGGCATAGTTCACTAGATTCTGGCTGGAAATGAGATCCCAGATCGGAGTTGGTTCGTCAAGGCTCTGCGAATTCGTCGATATACGCATAAGCGCGCCTGCCAGATCATTCCCTTTGATGCTGTCGGAAGCGAATTTTTCATCCGAAATAATCTCGCTTAGGAACGACAGGTCTTTTGGAAACGCTTTTTTGGCTTTCTTGACTGCCGCGCTCGCTTCCGGCAGGTTGGTCAGGCGGTCTGCAACCGTGTCCGTATAGTTGAGATAGTACATCGTTGAGGCCGAAGCATCTGACGTAATGTCGAGGTTCGGATTATATGCCGCCAGCTCGCGGAGCTCGTTGTCCATCGACAGAATGCAACGGATAACTTCGGTCGAGCGGGCATCCACGCGCGAATTCCCCTTGAATATTTCCGGAAAATTCTTTGTCATGCGCCGTGCGATCCCCCGATGCTGTTCCGCTCCGAGTTGGGTCAGTTCGCCGCTGCGCTTGCGCGATTGCTTCTCTGTTTTGCGCAACTGCGCCATCAGTTGGCGTCCGCGTTCCGTAAGCTTGTTGTTGCGCTCGGCCGGACGGAGCAGATCGATAGGCTGCCGATAGACCCACTCGCCGATATGCCATCTGCTGCCGTGCCGTCCGTAATGTTCCATGTGAAATGGCTCATAACCTTTCGGTGTGCCTGTCAGAGCCGGCAGTGGCTTCTCCGGATAGGGATAGGCGAAATAATAATTGGCATATTTCAGATTGTCTTGAGTCGGTTCGACTGCCGCGGCATTGAAACTGGCAAAACCCGCGGCGAAAGTGGCGGCTGCGATGCTGATGAGTCTGATCGGATTCATTGGCTGAAAGGCAGAAATATCTGCATTGGTTTGGTTTGGAAATGGGATTGATCGGGAAATGGGACTGGATTAATGTGTGCCGGGGCGAGGAGCTTCGTTTCCGTCTTTCGGCTGGTAGCGCGACAGATCGTCGATGAGTTTGCCCAGGTCGGCTTTGCCGCTTTCTGTAAGGGTGCGGAGCTTGTCGATATTACGTTTTTCCTGAAGCGAACCCTTTGCGAACCAGAGGTAGCCGATCACCTTCTCTGCCTTTGCGTTTTTGGCCGTTCCCGACGTTGCGAAATAGGGGTTGGACGCTACGGCTTCAATGTCGCCTTTCTGCATCGCTGTGATCAGAGCGCGATATTTCTCGCTCTTAAGATCCGAGAGCTTCCACACATTATTCGTGTTGAGATATTCGATGTCGGCCTTCTCATCATCGTTAGATGCGGCCGGAACGGCTGTCTGTGCGGGCTGCGCTGTTGTGGCTTCAGGAGTGGCATTGGCTGTTGTCTGGCCTGCTGCTTCGGAATATGTGACTTCTTCGATTGATTCGCCCTGAGGCTGCTCGGCAAGTGGTGTCTCCGGCTGCTGCGAACCTGAGAACCAAACCAACAGATACCACAGGACCAGACCTGCTGCGATTACACCCAGCCCGATCATGATCAGGCGGATATCCATCTTCGACTTGCTTTCCTTATTCTCTTCCTGATTGGCCGGTCTGACATCCTTTTCAGGCAGGTCGGCGGTAACATCATTGTGCGGTGTCGGTTGCTGCCCGTCGGCGATATTCTCGAATTTGGGCGCCACACGCTTGTGCTGCTTCTCCTCCCAGATTGCCGACGGTGCTTTCCCGATGGCCGGAGCAACCGGGCCGTTATGGTTGCGGCGTCCTGTCGATGCCGCACGGTCATTGACCGTTGTCGGCGGATTGAGGGCCGCTGTATCATTGAGCGTCACTGTTGCAACAGGTTCCGCTGTCTTGTCTTCAAATCTGAGCGATGGCTGTTGAGGCTTCGGACCGGCCACCGGCTGCGACAGCTGCCGCACGTCGATGTTATACGTCTCAGGCGTACTGCCCATCATCCGGTGGGCACGGAAACCATGAAATGTCCCTGCTCTCAGACTGTTATATTCCGGTGTGCTTTTCTCGATAGTCATCGAGCTCTCTATGATGCGTCCCGAACCGAAATCTATCCTAAGGCAGATCTCCTTTGCCTCCGGCTCGAGAACGATTTCAAGAGGACACGCTTCGCCAAGCTCCTCGGGTGTGAACTCGCGGGTGTAGGAGCCGAAGTTGGTCGACGACACGGCAATTGTGACCTTGCCGTCGTGGAAGTCTGTGCTTGAGACTTCAAATGAGTTTTCTCCGCGGGTGGCGGTGCGGCCGTTGATCAGGATCGTGAATGTGTCGATCGGCGATCCTGTTGCCGACATCACCGTGTAGGGCACTGTGCGGCTGAAGATGATGCCGGCATGGAGTGCCGAATTGACAACCAGCGCCGGGCCGTTGATCCGCACATAGCGGTTGGTGGTGCCGACCTCAAACTCTACCGATTGCGAGTCAAACCCGCCCATCGAATAGGTCACCGTCAGATGGTCGGAAAGCTCTACGCGGTTGGCCGACGCGGTGACATCTTTCGGACAGACAACCATCAGTGCCTTGTTGACCGGCCCTGTCAGAAGCGGTATGCTCGATTCCGGCTGCATCGAAACCGTTGCCGGAACAACGATGACACCCTGATACTGGGCGTAATCCTTCTGGCGCGGGTAGGCGAAGATGTTGGCCAGTTCGGTCGGAGAGATATACGTGCGCCAGCACAGTCCTGCCGCAGCTGCCGGAAATTCGACATCCGCCTCGGATCTGAGCGGTTCTTCCGGAAAGCCGGAATCGGAAAGAGCATGCATCAGCGATTCATGCGTCAGGCGGCTTCCGTCGCTGAGTGTGCGGCGGATCGTTCCAAGAAGATTCACGATCGGGCGTCCGGCTATCAGCACGTCCGGGTCCAGTCTGACTGTTATGGCCATGACCGTCATCGTCCCCTCGTCGTTGAGCTTGAAATAGGTAAATGCCCGCCGGCCGCTGATCTGCCACATCACATAGCCGTCAGAAAGATTGACAAAGTGACGCGCCAGATCGCTGAGCGATGGAAGCGCGATGGTCGGTGCTGAGTTGAAACTATAGTTGACGGGTTGCGCTCCGTCCGACATCACACTGATGGCTATATCGAGATAAGGGTATTTTGCACTCATTTTTTCAATCGGGAAAATATGAAAACTTGGGGCAGCCGGGGAATGGCCGCTCTTAACTTTGCAAAAATAAGAAAAAACTTTTAAATCTTTTCGACATACCCCGTAATAAGACAAATTATATTTATTATAAAATGTTAATCCCGAACAAGGTTTTTTCCCGACTGTTGCCCGAAGCCTGATGCAAAAAAAGAAGAGCGACCCGCATTTATGCGCATCGCTCTGCTTTAAATATGATTTATCTGTCGCTGTTATCGCGTCCAGGATATGTTCCAGATCGAAACTCGGTCTTTGTTCCCTGACGAAGTCTGGGAATATGCGTCGTTGACGATTTCCATCACGAAATCTCCGCTCACATTCGCATCCCAGCTGAAATCCATGGCTGTCAGTTTAGTGATCGAATCGAGTGTGACTGTCTTGCTCGCCACAACCGATCCGTTCTGTTTGATATTGATCGTGAACTGGCATTTTGTCTCGGCAAATGCGAATCCATATTTGAATGTCAGCGTCTTGATGCCGCCCGAAATAACCGGCGACACGAGCGATCCGCACGCGCCTACCTTGCCGTTCAGGCACGCTGCGCGGGTATCGGCGCTGCCGATGAAGCCGAAGGCCGGATTGGCGTCGGAGCCGGTTGTGCCGCACTGTACTGCGCTGTTCGTCAGCGTCCAGCCATCAGTTGTGGTCACGCTGCCGGTATATGACGTACGTGTTGCCAGCGTGTTCAGGTCGGCCGACGTCACATCAATACCCGATCCCGACGGAGGGGTCGGAGTCTCGGTATCGCCGCCGCCCGATGTGCCCTCGAGTTCATAGCTGTCGGTATCGCGCATGCCCGGAATTGCAAAATACTTGTTGATGCGTCCATGCAGAAGCACTATCTTTCCGAGATTGCCCGGATTGTCGACCAGATTTAGGCCGGCGCGGACATTGTTGGCTGTCGGCAGGTTCACCACCACACACTGGGTATAATCCTTGACATCGGCCGATGTCGCGATAAGAATGTTGGTAGCGATGGTTGCCGGAGTCGAGAACACACTGTTTGTGGCATCGGCATAGCTCTGGATCGAGCTGTTGACCCAGCCCACGATATAGCCTTTGACCCACTGGTCAGAGACATCTACGCTTGTCCCCATTGCAATGACCTGCGACGGATTGTAGGGCGATGCCTGTGTTCCCGAACCTTCGCCGATGCCCGTCGACGGAGTCGGAGGGGTGGGAACATCCGGAGTTTCGCTGCCGCCGCCGTCGAGCTTGTAGTTTGTCAGGTCGCGGACGCCCGGAATAGCGAAATACTTGCGGATTGTTCCGTAGACCGAAACAACCTTGCCCAGATTCGACGGATTGTCGACCAGATTGACAGCCGTACGGATGCCATCGGTGTTCGGCAGATTGACAACAACACACTTCGAATAATCCTTCACGTCAGCCGACGACGCTATAAGTACATTCGTGGCCACCGTGGCCGGCGTTGTGAAGCGGCAGTTGTTTTCGTCGGCATATGTCTGGCTCGAGTTGTCAACCCAGCCCACAATGTAGCCTGTCACCCAAACGTTCGGAACATTGGCGTCTGTGCCCATTCCGATAACCTGCGTCGGATTGTAGGGACTTGCCTCCGAACCGTCGCCTGTCGGCAGTGTGCCGCCCGGAAGCGGAGTGTCGCCGCCCGGAACTTCAACGCCCTCGATGCGGAACGTGTTGGCCGCGCCATCGTTGCCCGTAAACGCATTCATGCCGAGATCCGTTCCCGGTGTGGCAAGAACCCAGATCTGACGCAGATAGTTTTCAGGAACATCGCGCAGGTTGCCGTATTCGCGCAGCGCCGAATTCTGTGGCAGACGGATCAGCATCGCGTCGTCGAGCGAACGGCTCTCTGCCGTCTGGCCGATGATGAGAGTGTTGTTCAGCTCTGCGTCAGCGCCCCAGATGATGTCATCGGCCGATTCTACAGTGGTCACACCTGCACGGAGCGAACCGACGATAAAGCCCGTATACCAGCCGCTGACTGCCTTGTCGGCGGAGATCATGTCAATAGCTTCTGCAACGTCATACGGATTTGTCTCCGTTCCCTTCGGAAGTGTCGGATTGCCGAAGTTGAGAAGGTCGTCGGTCGAACGCAGAAGAAGCTGCCACACAGTGTTCGAGCCCGACTTGTAGGTCGACAGGATGCCGACTACATCTCCGTGGCCCTCCGGAAGCTTCGTGCTCCAGAAGTTGGCGTATCCGCTTGTGCGGACAATGATCGAGTTGCCGTTGTCATCCTTGAGCGTACGGTTCGTGTTCTCCTTGTGTGCCGTACAGAACGAGGCCTCTCCGCCCTCTTCAAAATAGACATTGTTGAATCTCACGAGCTGGCTCTGATACTGCTGGAGATTCTCAACCCCGTTGCCCAGATCGCCCAGACCCACGGTCAGTGTGTCGATCTTCTCCGGCTGAGGAAGCCCGTTGAGCTGGGCATGCTCGCGGAAAAACTCATAAGGCATGAACGTCGCCTGCCAGCCGTAGCTTGCCGAATAGTCGGGAAATCCAAGCTGCTGCAGGGTGGAGTATTTGCCGATATACATATCAGTCAGGTCAATGACAATCTCCTGACCGATACGGTAGTTGACATAGAGTGAGTTGGCGTTGATCGACATTGCCAACGCCCCCGTGTTGTCCTGGATCACGAGGCTTTTGTAGATATTGCCCGATGCGTCGGAGCTGATCACACGTCCCGAGATGATGACATGTTCGCCCGATTCGTTAAGACGGATCGTGTCGATGTAATTGTCAGCGCTGTTCCAATACTTCGACTTCACCTCCGCAATGGTGGTGTTGGCACGGAGCGTCGCTGCCGGCACATTCAGCCCCGGCTCGTCGAAATCGTCGTTACAGGCCTGAAATCCCAGTGCGGCAGACAACAACGTCAGCAACACGGCTGCTTTTGCTTTTAATCTTTTCATTTTTATATTTTGGGAAAATGATTTACTTAATGGGAATCAGTTCATTAATTCGCTTTGCGATAGATGGTCGGCGCCGTATATTCCGGATATGCCACTATATCGCTCGGAGCGATGTTCGTGTACGTTCCCGAACGGACCAGATGGCAGTTGGTCAGTGCGTTGACAATCGTTGCCGTTCCGTCGGCCGCGAAATCGATTGTCCAGACCGCACCCTGACCAGGATTGGTCGTGAACAGCTGGAACGTCGACAGATGGCTTTCATCCATCGCCAGATAGCGGCCATATGCGTCGACAAACGTATAGCCTCCGTCAACAGCTGTGATCGTGACCCCGTTCGTCAGAGCGGTGGTAAACGAATCGTTGCTGATCGTTACGGCGCTCATGCCCAGACGTCCGTAGCTGAGATTTTCAGCTATCGCTGTGCCGACCTGCGAGTCCACAACGAAAACATACTGGTCGCCCGACACAATCGAGTTCGTCAGCGTGAAGGTCCCGTTGTCGGTCGGAGTCTCCGGAGTCTCTGCTGCGCTTTTGCCCGCGATCACATTGTCAATGCGGTAGGTGGTGAAGTTTGCTGCTGCCGCTCCCTGATAGCGGAAGCCGACATAGACAACTCCTGAGAAGCCTTCGAGCGCGATGTTGCCCGACTTGATCCAGTCGGTCCACGAGCCGGTCGGCTGCGGGATGTTGGCATCGACTGCCGTCAGTGTGGCCGTCGCCGGATCGTCCGATGAAAGAACAAACACTTCCAGACGTCCTTCGCCCGTGTAGCCGACCATTGTCTCAAACGAGAACACTTTTTCGGCCATCTTGTCTACGTCCAGACCCGGAGTGATCAGCCATGAGATGATTCCGTCGGCGCCGGCTGTCTTGTTATAGCCCGTGCAGGCTGCGAATGTGTTGCCGCTGTAGGTCTGTGTAAACCATGTCGCGTTGCCCGATGCGTCGACTGTCTTCCAGTTGCCCAGCTCTGAAATCGAGGTGCAGCCCTCGAATGTTTCGTCAAGTGAGCTCACAACGGCCTCGCCACCGCCCGGTGCATAGCTTTCCCCGCCGAAATCCAGACAATCGTCCGGAGTCACGAAAACAAGCTGCCAGTACGTCCGGTACCATTGCAGTATGGCAACGACATCGCCGTGACCGCCCGGAAGCGTCTGGTCGCAGAAATCCGAATAGCCGCTGTTGCGGACAAGCAGACGGTTGCCGTCCTTGTCAATCAGATAGCGGTCCGAGCCCGATGTGCCCGCATCCGCCCAGCGTTCCTTGCTGCCGCCGATGAATGAGACGTCGTTGATTCTGACGCGCTGGCTCTGATAGAGCATCACATCCTGTGTGTTTGTCTGCATCGCGTTGATTTCCGAAATCGTCAGCTCGTGATCCTTGATCAGCGACGGCGCCGGCAGTCCGTTGAGCTGCGTGTGGGCAAGAAATTCCTCTTCGGTCATTTTCGAGGTTGTCGGTGCGTTGTTGTAGGTTCCCGCCGTACCGATCTGGAAAAGACCTGCATATTTGCCGGCATAGAGATCCGTCACGTCGATGAAGACTTCTTCGCCGATCTTATACCGTTCATAAAGACTTTTCGTAGCCGTCGAGATTGTGATCGCGCCCGTCTCGTCCTGGATCTGGATCGCCTGATAGATATTGCCTGTCTGGTCGTTGCCGATCACACGGCCGCCGAGAATGACATGCTCGCCCGATTCGGTAAGACCCACCTGGGTGCAGTAGTTCTCCTGATCCGACCAATACTGTGACTTGAAGTCGGCGATTGTGGTGTTGGCTTTCCAGTCCGATGAGGGAATGGACAGAGGAGGCATCTCGAGGTCCTCGTTGCAACCTGTCAGCGTCGCTCCCGTAAAGCCGAGCACAACAGCCGCCAACAATGATTTGATATATTTCATTTTCAACATTTTGCTTTGGTTGTTCTTGGAATATGATGAATTAGAGGGTGTTTGGAATTAAATCAAATTAAGACTGAGGAAATTTTTTGAACGAATTCCGCGAGTTGAAGAGGGAGC
>JAIDXA010000228.1 GCA_029058705.1 Paramuribaculum sp.
GAGTATACCCGCGCCTCAATTTTTTCAGAGGTCGGGAAGCAGACCCCTTGTCTTGTCAGGTTTTCTACCGTCGCCGGAGAGAGAGGGGCTGCCGACGCCGAACGCGACATCCGTGGCTTTGCCATTAAATTCTATACGGATGAAGGAAACTGGGATCTTGTCGGCAACAACACCCCGGTGTTTTTCCTGCGCGATCCGCTGAAATTTCCGGATCTCAACCACGCCATCAAACGCGACCCGCGCACAGGAATGCGTAACCCTACAAGCAACTGGGACTTCTGGACGCTCCTGCCCGAGGCGCTCCATCAAATTACAATAACTATGTCGCCGCGCGGCATCCCGGCTTCATTCCGCAACATGCATGGATTCGGCAGCCATACCTATAGCTTCATAAACGATGAAAACAAACGCACCTGGGTCAAATTCCACTTCAGAACCATGCAGGGCATAAAAAATCTGACTGACAAAGAAGCAGAACAGATCATCGCGAAAGACCGGGAATCGCATCAGCGCGATCTTTTCGAAGCGATTGAACGGGGCGACTTCCCGAAATGGAAACTCCAGGTGCAGCTGATGAGCGAGGATGAAGCCAAAACATATGGCATCAATCCATTCGATCTGACCAAAGTTTGGTATCACAAGGATTTTCCGTTGCGTGATGTCGGCATTCTCGAGCTCAACCGCAACCCTGAAAATTTCTTCGCAGAAATTGAACAGGCAGCATTCAATCCGGCCAACATAGTCGACGGAATCGGATTCTCGCCGGACAAGATGCTTCAGGGGCGGCTGTTCTCCTATGGCGATGCCCAGCGCTATCGTCTGGGGGTGAACCATAACCTTATTCCTGTAAACATGCCGAAATGTCCGTTTCATTCCTACCACCGCGACGGTCAGATGCGCACCGACAGCAACTACGGTCCAACACTTGGTTACGAACCCAACAGCTACGGCGAGTGGCACGACAACCCATCCATAAAGGAACCGCCACTGAAACTCGATGGTGACGCTTATGCCTACGACGAACGGGAGTACGATGACGACTACTATACCCAGCCAGGCAAGCTGTGGCGTCTGATGAGCGACGAGGATAAACAGGCGACTTGCGGTAATACCGCAACACAGATGGCCGGAATCCCTCTTTTTATCAAACAACGTCATGTCAGAGCCTGCCACAACGCAGACCCGGAATACGGCAAAATGCTTGCAGAAGCGTTGAAAATAGACCTTGCCGAAGCTCTAAGAGCTGAGGATCCGGCACATCCGTCATGGGATCTACGGACGGGACAAAGCTGATCACCTGATTGCCACCCGCTGACACTGCACTCCGCGTTATCCTGAAGAACCCGGAGTGCAGTTTTCAATTATTGCCCGCCTGTCAGATTATCAAGGAGCATAAGGAGAATGTTTGAATTCACTACGGGAATTTGCTATTAGTTCGCAAACCATCCAATCCACAAAAATGCCCGTCCGATCCCTTGGATAAGTCCTAAGAGTATGTTTACTTTTAGCACGAATTAAGAAACAATTGCTCTGTTTGAAATTCTTCAGGTCATCAGAAAGAGTCTTTTTGGCGCTTTCAGCCAAGTTTCGGCAGTCGCAATGTGGCAATTGCTCCATTCTCAACTCGCTGAAATCACTCAAAAATACACCTTTATGCTAACCTGAGTTAAAAGTAAACACACTCTAAAACAACTGTACTGACAGATTGTAAATAAAATTTAGCATTTTGCATTATCAATCTGACGGAATAAATTTTTAATTTTACGGTCGATTACAATTTCATCCACGACACAGAAATAGATGCCCATTAATTCAAGTAACATAAACGACCCACAACTGATCGAACGACTGCGGGACAAATCGACTTGCAGAGATGCATTCAACGAGGTCATACGCAGCTATTCAGAACCACTCTACTGGCAGATCCGCCGCATGGTAGAGAGCCATGATGACGCGAACGACATTCTGCAAAACACATTTTTAAAAGCATGGACGTCGATAGAAAATTTCCGCGGCGAAGCGAAACTGTCCACATGGCTTCATAAAATTGCGATCAACGAGAGCATCACCTTCCTTGCCAATAAAAGGAAACGCAACAATGTTGCCTTGGATGATGAAAGCTCAATGCTCATCAACACGATCGAGGCAGATACATATTTTGACGGCGACGAGCTCAAACAGCATCTGAGAAAAGCGATTGCCATGCTTCCGGAGAAACAACGGCTTGTGTTCAACATGCGCTATTACGATGAGATGAAATATGAACAGATGTCGGAGATTCTCGGAACTTCAGTAGGGGCTCTTAAAGCGTCCTATCACATCGCTGTGAAAAAAATCGAACAATATTTCGACGAACTTGATTAAACCAATGGTTCTGGTTGTAGTCAAAAAAATGAATTGCAAAAAACCGACTAAATATTCCGGCTATGAAAGGTCAAGATATACTCTCCTCAATCAACCATGACTCAGGCATGACAGTGCCTGACAATTATTTCGCTGATTTTGCAAAGAAAATGGAGGCAACATTGCCCCAACAGCCATGGGAAGCTGAACAAACAGTTGTCATGCCCCGTTCGTTCTGGCAGAAAGCGCGGCCATATGTCTATATGGCGGCTATGTTTATGGGGATATGGTGCATGATGAAGACATTCGATCTCATGAGAGGCGACACTGTAATTCCCGTCGAGAAAAACTCCCAGCTCATGAGTGCAATCAACAACGATGCGTTTTTCAATGATTATTGCACGCCGACATTCGATGAATCGGATGTCATTGACGAACTTTATGACGAAGGCTTCGATCCGACCGTAATATCTACATCATATTGACTTTTCCGGCGGATATCCATAAACGAAAATCCCATAAATTTTTCTAAAATACATTCCTGATTATGAACAAAATCCTCATAGCCATCTTTTGCACTGCAATTCTCTCTTGTTTCTCATTTCAGGCTGCAGCATCTGCAGATTCGAAAGAAGACAAGGTGAAGCGTGAGCAATGGTATAAAAATATGGTTCAGACGAAAATAGACTACATTGCCAAGCAGGTCGGCATGAATGCCGACCAAAAAGGCAAATTCGAAAAACAATATGCAGCAATGTCGGCGGAAACCGCCAAACTGTCCCGGGAAACCCGTCAGCTTGAGCGGACGATAGCCAAAAAGGCCAATGCTACAGATGTGGAATATGAAAAAGCCGCTGAAGCGATTGCTGAATTCAAATCGAAAGAGGGTGCGATCGAACAGAAATACTTCAATCAGTTCAAGACGTATCTTTCAAAGAAACAGCTTTTTCAATTGAAGGTTGCAGAACATAAATGGATGAAAGAGCTGATGAAGCACCGAAATAAAGGAGGCAAATAGGCCATCGCTCCATCAACACCTGCATCGCCCGGGCATTGCCTGGTTTTCTCGTGTAAAGAGAACATATCACCCGCAATAGGGAGCGTACATAAACAACGACGATATCTTTAACGTTTTAAACGTGACGGAATTGTCGTTGTTATTTGTTTCAAACCAATTCCGATCACCTAAGAGAGTGTTTGAATTTAAACCGCGTTAACAGTAATACGAATGAACGGCAGAAACTTCAAAATAATCCTGAGGTC
>JAIDXA010000229.1 GCA_029058705.1 Paramuribaculum sp.
TCGCATAGACACAGAGCGAAGAAATCAAACCGATATTCGGACCTTCCGGAGTCTCGATCGGACAGAGACGGCCATAGTGGGTGTAATGCACGTCTCGCACCTCGAAGCCGGCACGTTCGCGGCTGAGACCACCCGGGCCAAGAGCCGACATACGGCGTTTGTGCGTCATCTCAGCCAGCGGGTTAGTCTGATCCATGAACTGCGACAGCGCGTTCGTTCCGAAGAACGTATTGATGACCGACGAAATTGTCTTGGCGTTGATCAGGTCGATAGGCGTGAACACCTCATTGTCGCGGACATTCATACGCTCGCGGATCGTGCGCGACATACGCGCCAGACCCACACCGAACTGATTGTAGAGCTGCTCGCCCACCGTGCGCACACGTCGGTTGCTCAAGTGGTCGATATCATCGACAACAGTCTTCGAATTGATAAGCTCGATCAAATACTTGATGATGGCGATGATATCCTCCTTCGTGAGAACCTTCACATCCATCGACGTTCCGAGATCAAGCTTCTTGTTTATACGGTAACGGCCAACCTCTCCAAGGTCATAACGCTTTTCCGAGAAGAAAAGATTCGTAATCACCTCACGGGCGCTCGCATCATCCGGAGCTTCTGCGTTGCGGAGCTGACGGTAGATATACTGGATCGCCTCTTTTTCCGAGTTGGTCGTATCTTTTTCAAGTGTTTTGAAGATAATTGAATAATCGCTCGAATTGACATCCTCCTTATGGACGAGAATCGTCGAGACTCCTGAATCGAGGATATTCTGGATTTCATCCTCGGTCAACACAGTCTCACGCTCGACGATCACCTCGTTGCGGTCAATCGAAACAACCTCGCCGGTATCCTCATCGACGAAGTCCTCCTGCCACGTCTTCAGCAGACGGGCGGCAAGCTTCCGGCCAACACACTTCTTGAGGTTGGTCTTGTTGACCTTAACCTCTTCGGCAAGACCGAAAATCTCGATAATGTCCTTGTCGCTTTCAATACCGATCGCACGAAGAAGAGTCGTAACAGGGAGTTTCTTCTTACGATCGATATACGCATACATGACATTGTTGATGTCAGTCGCAAACTCAATCCAGCTTCCGCGGAAAGGAATGATACGCGCCGAATAAAGCACTGTTCCGTTTGCATGTGTGCTCTGTCCGAAGAAAACACCCGGCGAACGGTGAAGCTGTGAAACGACAACGCGCTCCGCGCCATTGATGATAAACGTTCCCTTCTCGGTCATGTAAGGGATAAGGCCGAGATAAACGTCCTGGATCACAGTTGCGAAATCCTCATGGTCCGGATCGGTGCAATATAATTTCAATTTGGCCTTGAGCGGCACACTATAAGTCATCCCACGCTCCAGACACTCGTCGATCGAGTAGCGGGGCGGATCGATGTAATAATCAAGAAACTCCAGAACGAAGTTATTTCGAGTGTCCGCAATAGGAAAATTTTCGGCAAAGACTTTATATAGGCCCTCGTTATTTCTTTTCTCCGGCGGAGTGTCGAGCTGAAGGAAATCGCGGAACGACTTGAGCTGCACCTCGAGAAAGTCGGGATAAGGAACAGGATTCTTAACCGACGCAAAATTCACACGGGGTTTAACTGTGGTAACTGACATCAAAAAAACTTTACAATATAGGTTAGACTGGAACTCAAATAAATTATAAACACAAAGAGGTTAAGTGTAGTCACAACGTGACACACTTAACCTATCGTCCTGATTAACAGGTCAATTATTTAAGTTCGACTTCAGCGCCGGCTTCTTCGAGCTCTTTCTTCAAGCCCTCGGCTTCGGCTTTGGGAAGACCTTCTTTAACAACAGAAGGTGCGCCGTCAACCATTTCTTTGGCTTCCTTGAGGCCAAGACCGGTCTGAGCCTTAACTACTTTGACAACGTTGAGCTTGCTTGCGCCTGCAGACTTGAGGACTACATCAAACGAAGTCTTTTCTTCAGCGGCGGGAGCACCAGCAGCAGGACCTGCAGCAACAGCTACAGCGGCAGCAGCGGGTTCGATGCCATATTCGTCCTTGAGGATCTGAGCGAGTTCGTTTACTTCTTTAACGGAAAGGTTAACAAGTTCTTCTGCAAAAGCTTTTAAATCTGCCATTTTTGTATTTGTTTGATTGTTATTTACTATTTGTTGATTGGGAGGTGAACCGAGGAGAGCTGTAAGATATGGTTATCGGAATCAGCCTTCTTTCTGTGAAAGTGTTTCCAAAATGCCATGGAGCTTGTTGGCGCCGCTCTGAAGAGCCGAGACAACATTCTTGGCGGGCGACTGAAGCAGAGCCACAACGTCGGCGATAAGTTCGTTCTTGCTCTTGATTGTTGCAAGCGTGTCGAGCTGATCGGCACCGAAGTACACTGTCTCTTCAACGTAAGCGGCCTTCAATGCAGGAAGGACATCATCCTTCTTGACAAAGTCCTTGATGAGCTTCGCAGGTGCGTTCGCAACCTGGGTGCACATCAGTGAGGTCGGACCGGCCAATGCGGGGTAGATCTCTGAAAAATCTCCTTCAAGACGTTCGAGCGCCTTATGCAGAAGAGTATTCTTGACAACTACAAGCTTCACTTCCGACTTCGCGCAAGCGCGACGCAGTTCCGATGTCTTCTCTGCGTTAAGTCCGCAGGTTTCCACTACGTAGAAGTTGGGATACTCCTGAAGGAGTTCAACAAGTGAATCTATGATTTGAGCTTTATCTTCTTTCTTCATGTTGCTTCTGGTTTTAGGGGTTAGTCATCGATGGTTTTAGCGTCGACTTTCACACCGGGGCTCATGGTGCTTGAAAGATAAATGCTCTTGATATAAGTACCCTTTGCAGTGGCTGGTTTCAGTTTGATGAGTGTATTGATAAACTCGCGGGCATTCTCTTTCATCTGCTCGGGAGTGAAGCTCACCTTACCGATTGAAGAGTGAACGATTCCGTTCTTGTCAACCTTGAAGTCGATCTTACCCTTCTTCACTTCCTCAACCGCTTTTGCTACGTCATTGGTAACTGTTCCGCTCTTGGGGTTCGGCATGAGGCCACGAGGACCGAGCACGCGTCCGAGAGCTCCGATCTTACCCATGATCGCGGGCTGAGTGATAATTACGTCAACGTCGGTCCAGCCTCCTTTGATCTTGTCGATATACTCGTCAAGACCTACGTAGTCTGCGCCTGCTGCTGTTGCAGCGGCTTCGGCGTCGGGGTTGCAGAGCACAAGCACTTTTACTTGCTTACCGGTGCCGTGAGGCAATGTTACCACACCACGCACCATCTGGTTGGCTTTACGGGGATCTACGCCAAGACGCACGTCGATATCAAGCGAAGAGTCAAACTTGGTAAAAGTGATCTCCTTTACCTTTTCTGCTGCTTCGGCAAGAGTGTAGGACTTCCCAGCTTCAATCTTTTCGAGGGCCAACTTTTGATTCTTTGTAAGTTTACTCATGATTTCAATTGAAGTTTATTAGTTATTTTCAGGGAATGTACCTTTGACGGTGATACCCATACTTCTGGCTGTACCAGCAACCATACGCATTGCGGATTCCACGGTGAAACAGTTCAGGTCGGGCATTTTGTCCTCTGCAATTGCCTTTACCTGCTCCCAAGTCACTTCGCCTACCTTGTTGCGGTTGGGCTGTGCCGAACCGCTTTTCAGCTTAGTGGCTTCAAGAAGCTGGATGGCAACCGGAGGCGTCTTTACAACGAAATCAAAGCTCTTGTCGGTGTAATATGAAATTACAACCGGAAGCACTTTGCCGGCCTTGTCCTGTGTGCGGGCATTGAACTGCTTGCAGAACTCCATGATGTTGATGCCCTTCGAACCGAGAGCCGGGCCGACTGGGGGCGATGGATTTGCTGCTCCACCCTTAATCTGCAATTTGATTTGTCCAGCAATTTCTTTAGCCATTGTTCAATCTTAATTTTAGATATTGGTGTTGATTTGTGAGTCGTTCGATAAACAAAGCAAGAGCGCCGATGCGTAACCAGGGGCGCCTTTCCTTTATTTTCTTAAACTCGCTCTACTTGCGAATTTTCCAATTCAAGCGGTGTCTTGCGGCCAAAGATCTTGACCATAACCTTAAGCTTCTTCTTTTCGCGGTCAACCTCTTCGATTTCTCCGGTGAATCCATTGAATGCTCCGGTGATAACCTTTACGGTTTCCCCGACGAGATAGTCGTTGATTGTGTCAACGGTCACATCCGCCATTTCATCTGCCATTCCAAGCATTCGCTGAACTTCGCTCGGGCGAAGCGGCTCCGGCTTGGCTCCCTTCTCTTTTCCACGAAGGAAATCAATCACATTCGTCGTGTTTCTGAGCTCATACTCGACCTCTCCGATTAGGAGCGCCTCAATGAAAACATAACCGCTGTAGAGATTCTTTTCCTTGATAACCTTCTTGCCTCCGCGAACGGTCAGCACTTTCTCGGTTGGAATAAGCACCTGATAAAGATATTTGCCCCAGTCGGTGTTGCGCATCTGAGCTTCCAACACCTCCTTGACTTTGGCTTCCTTACCTGAAATCGCACGTAGAACATACCAGGCCTTTCCCGGCATGTTCGCATTCTCACGCGATGTTTCTGCGTTATTCTCTGTGGCGTTCTTCTGGGCCATTTGACTGATGGGGTTTTAACGAAAAGCTTCTGTTTAAGTAAGCTCCGGAATTAGTTTAACCAGGTCGGGATATTATAGATAATGTCGCTCATGAAAAAGCTGCACACCTTGTCCATGCAGAATACGATCGCGGCAATAATGATGGAAGCAATTAGCACAATCACTGCACTCTTGACAACCTGACCTTTGGTTGGCCAAGAAGTCTTGTACCGTAGCTCGGTATAAGACTCCTCGATATCCGTAAGTAGTTTTAATTTTTTCATCTTTGATTTTTTGGCACGGGACGAGAGACTCGAACTCCCGACACCCGGTTTTGGAGACCGGTGCTCTACCAACTGAGCTAGTCCCGTATAAGGATAAAGCTGCCGACCCTACTCCTCTGCGGCTTCAAGCCGACAGCTTTATGGTTTTATCTTAAGCTAAGAGAGTTTCCTCTTTGGCTTCCCGACTGATATTAGTCGAGGATTTCAGTGATCTGGCCAGAACCTACTGTGCGGCCACCTTCACGGATTGCGAAACGCAGACCCTGATCGCAAGCTACCGGGTTGATAAGCTCAACGATGATTTCCACGTGGTCGCCGGGCATTACCATTTCAACACCTTCCGGAAGAGTGATCTCACCGGTTACGTCAAGCGTACGGATGTAGAACTGGGGACGATAGTGGTTGTGGAACGGAGTGTGACGGCCACCTTCTTCTTTCTTCAGGATATAAACCGAAGCTTTGAATTTGCTGTGGGGTTTAACAACTCCCGGGTGGCAGATAACCATACCACGCTTGATATCTTTCTTGTCGATACCGCGGAGAAGAAGACCTACGTTGTCACCGGCTTCACCCTGATCGAGGAGCTTGCGGAACATTTCGACACCAGTCACAACCGACTTCATGTCTGCGCCAAGACCCATGATCTGAACTTCGTCACCAACTTTCACGATACCTGTTTCGATACGGCCGGTAGCAACTGTACCACGTCCGGTGATCGAGAACACGTCTTCAACAGGCATAAGGAAGGGCTTGTCGATATCGCGCGGAGGCAGGGGAATCCAGTTGTCGACAGCATCCATAAGCTCGATAACCTTAGCTTCCCATTCGGGCTCGCCGTTGAGTGCACCAAGAGCAGAACCGCGGATGATAGGAGTGTTGTCGCCATCGTAGTCATAAGACGAAAGAAGATCACGCATTTCCATTTCAACGAGTTCGAACATTTCTTCATCGTCGACCATGTCGCACTTGTTGAGGAACACAACGATACGGGGAACGTTCACCTGACGGGCGAGAAGGATGTGCTCGCGAGTCTGGGGCATCGGGCCGTCGGTAGCGGCAACCACGATGATAGCGCCGTCCATCTGAGCAGCACCGGTAACCATGTTCTTCACATAGTCAGCGTGTCCCGGGCAGTCAACGTGAGCGTAGTGACGGTTGGCAGTCTCATACTCAACGTGAGCGGTGTTGATGGTGATACCACGTTCTTTTTCTTCCGGAGCATTGTCGATCTGGTCGAACGACTTAACTTCTGAAAGACCATTCTTTGCAAGAACAGTGGTGATAGCAGCAGTAAGAGTAGTCTTACCGTGGTCAACGTGACCGATAGTACCGATGTTTACATGCGGTTTGGTTCTTTCGAATTTCTCTTTAGCCATAACTTTGCTATTTGTTATTTGTTGTTAGATGTTTCTCTTCTTTTTCAACCAAGATGCCACGGTAGAGCAAGGCACTATCGGGGCTGTCAGGAGGTAAAAAGAGCCGATGGCGGGATTTGAACCCGCGACCTCTTCCTTACCAAGGAAGTGCTCTACCCCTGAGCTACATTGGCGAAAAAATAGAGCGGAAGACGAGGCTCAAACTCGCGACCCTCAGCTTGGAAGGCTGATGCTCTATCAACTGAGCTACTTCCGCAAT
>JAIDXA010000023.1 GCA_029058705.1 Paramuribaculum sp.
GTCGCCTGAAAAATATCCAATCCTAAGCCCGGCAAAAAGAGAGGCTGCGCCGTAAACCTTAATTACGACACAGCCTCATGTTCAAAGAGGCCTGATCAAAGATCATCAAAATCAAGTTTCATACCGGCCGACACACGCAGATCCAGAACGGAACCGTTATCTGGAATCCATTTCAGACTGCCACATCTGGCTTCGGATATATCAAGATCGGTGAATTCATCATAACCGCCGCTGACAGTCATGGAGCCGATGCTTGAAAGCGAATCGGCGCGCAACACCAAACCTGGAACGGACCGCAAAATATTCATATGGGCAATCCGGCTTTTTTCACACTCCAAGAGGAATTTTCCGGCAGACTTGCATTCAGCGATGCCCATTCTGACATCAAGCGTATCGATCCGGCAGCCGACAGCCTTCGTTGATGCAATCCCGCCCCATACCAGACGCGACGTTTCCAGGCCATTCAACTCGACATAGGGCAGAGAGCAGGCACTGCTGCCGAAACCCACCGACTCGAGCATTCCCCTGGGGACCGTCACAACAACCGGAGTGTTGACACAGACTCCAGGGTTACTGTCAGCCCTGTCATGAGCCGAGAAGTCGAAATCCAAAACCAGACAACCGGCAGAATCCACATCATATTTCAGATAAGGCTTCCAGTCGGGAGCGAAACTGACAGTCGGCATGGAGATAGAATCAAGTTCCCTGACTACGATCACCGGTATGCTGTCGCCCACATAAAAATAAAAATAGTTTGCGCCACCTTTGCCTGGCGAGGCCGGCGACTTTATCGAACTGAAACCGGGGAGGTTGATCGTATGCATGCGCCCGGCTTCGGCAGGATTAATCTCGATCATTGCCTGGACATCTCTTTTCGGGCTGCACACTATGGCAAGCGACAGACTGACCGCCACTCCGAAAAATATGACAGCGGCGCCAAGCGCCCTTGTTGATTTTTTCATATATTCTGATTGATTTTTAGAAAGGATTTATACATTTCTCTCAGGTCATCCGGACCGACTCCGAGCAACGCGAGCTGTTTGAAAACATCGTTCATCTCTCCTTCAATGAATTCAGTCCGACGCAGATTCTCAACAACTTCACGCGCATTGTCGGCGACAAAAAAACCGATTCCACGCCTGTTGAAAAGAATTTCCCGTGACGCAAGATATTCATAGGCACGCATGACTGTGTTGGAATTAACCTCGACAGAGGCTGCATAGACCCGAACCGACGGAATCCGCTGGCCTGCGGTCAGATCTCCGCCAAGAATCCCGTCGCATATGCGGTCGGCGATCTGAATGAATATCGCTTTGTTGTTTTCTTTGAAATTCATCGGCTCACCATCGGTTAATGATTTCCATTTCCTTATAACGGATCCATGCAACCGCATAGCAGAACACGACTATGAATGCCGTCAGGCAGTAAGCCACGATCAACATTGCGTTTTTCGGAAGCGGGAAACGGCTCTCGGGCGACAGATCCAGTAAAACAACCGTGAAATATCCGATGAAGAAATATGCTGACGCTATCAGTCCGAGCGCGAGAAATGTCTTCACGAACGATGCCTTGTGCCAGACTATGCTGCCGAGCATGAAAAGCGACTGGAGGCAAAGAAACGACAGAACCGTCAGCTGGCACTCGGTGCTGATTCCATCCGAATCAGTCATCATATATGCGGGATTGAGAAGCCTGACTTTCTCCGGACATTCGACAACAGCCGACAACAATCCGAAACGCAACATCTCTGAAACAGCGGCAGCCACCGTAAACACAACAACGAATCCCGGAACGTAGAACAGCCATCGGGTAAGAAACTTCTCCGACTGCGCGGCAGGAACTGTCAGTTCGTTAAGACGAGTCTCTTTGGTTGACAGATCTCCGAATGTCATCGAAGCCGAGATCACACCGCACAGAATAAAAGCAGCCTGCAGCAGAAACCAGAATATGTCCAGCGAAGGATCTTCACCGTAAAAGCTGTAATAGCTATTGACAGCCTCGAAATAATTTCTGGTGTTTACAACAATGAAAATCGTGGCAATAATGAAAATTCCTGTCATAACCCCGGCTTTCATCGCAAGCGAGCGCCAATGTTCTCCGGCATATTTGCGGACAGTCTCGCCGAACCGCTTCAACTCAAATGTATCAGTATTCTTTTTCATCTTCTGGCGTGAATTGTCTGTTTAACAAATCTGTTTTACTCAATGCGAATTCAAAAAGCGATTCAAGATTCAGAGCCGTTTCTTCCCCGCCTGGATTTGGAAGTATGACATTATTCCCTCCCAGAGCAGGCTGGGCGAAAAGAGCGTTTTCAACAACACGCCTGCTGTCGGTGACCATAAATGCAAGACGCGACGTTATCTCGCTGACTGAACGGTCGAGCAGAACACTGTTGTTTTCCATGATAACGACATGATCCAGCAGGCGGTCTATGTCGCGCACCTGATGGGTTGAAATCAGAATTGCCCTCTCGTCGTTCATCGACGAAGCGATAAACCTGCGGAACGCACTCTTTCCTGGAATGTCAAGACCGTTGGTCGGCTCATCCATCATCAGCAGCGAGGTGTTGGCAGCCAATGCAAAACACATATAGGCTTTCTTCTTCTGCCCCATGGAGATTGCCCCGAGATTGTCGGAAAGAGAGATTTCGAAAGTTTCGACATGGCGTCGGAGATCTTCAAACGAGAATCGCGGATAAAACCGCGAGTTGGCACGTGCGAATTCATTAAGTGTGACCGAAGGCAGAGTGAACTCTTCTGGAACAAGAAAAATTTCCGACATCGTTGAAGGCAGGCGTCGGCGTGTATTCTCTCCATTGAATACAACCTGACCGCCATTGGGAGTCAATGCCCCGGCAATCAGATAAAGCAGAGTCGATTTCCCGACCCCGTTGCGTCCCAGCAGTCCGTAGACACCGCCCGGCTCAACCGACAGGGAGATGTCAGTCAGCACCGGCGGTTTGCGTCGTGAATAGCCGAACGTGATTTTTTCGATTTTCAACATGATAATGATAATTAGAGCGATTTGGTTGATTTTACAGCACCTACTGTATTAGTTCAATAGTACACCGCAAAGGTAATATAAATTCCTTTCGACGCCAAATTATCTACTGATAAAACTTCCAAAAAAACCGAAGCCGGCAGATTCTCGGAATCTGCCGGCTTCGGTTTTTTAGACGTATTGAACAGTTATTCAAAAGAATAGTCCACTCGCTGAGTTACAGATGGCACTGCTGCCGAAGGAAGTTGCGTGGAATCAGAAAGCACATTGAGCTGAATCTGCGCGACTGCATTTGCAAGTTCACATCCCTCCTCATAGACCGGCATGAACATCTGGACCGCATATGCACCCGGCGTGAGTTCCGACGTCAGGATATTGACTCCGAAAGGAGCAACCGGATTAGTGCCCATCGGCACGCCATTCATGAAATAGCTGACAGGTCCGTTGGTCGCTTTGTGCCCTTCCCGCACCGGAGTGACTGCGACGGAAAGAATCTTGAATGTGTCCGGCTGGACAACATAGACCTGTCCGTCAATGACAGATGCATTGCCATACGTAAGATCAATATTTACCTGCGGCTTCTCATCATCGCTGCTGCACGATGTGAATGAGCCGGATAAAGAGAGTGCCATTAAGGCGAATAATAGTTTTTTCATAGTCGTTTACTGATTAAAGTACCTATACCTGCCGGAACATCATTGCCGGCTGTCAGTTGTTAAATACAAGCGCACCGTCCTTTACATCGATAATAATGGGGTTGTCTTTGTCGACTTTCTGGGCAAGGATGTCCTTTGAAAGCTGATTGAGAACCAGACGGTGGATCGCCCGTTTGACCGGGCGGGCGCCGAATTCCGGATCGAATCCCTCTTCGGCAAGATAGTGCAAGGCTGCAGGTGTTATTTCCAGAGTAACACCGTTGGCCGAAAGCATCTTCTGGATGCCACGGATCTGCAGACCGACAATCTCCTCGATTTCCTTCTCGTTGAGCGGAGTGAACATGATTGTCTCGTCAATTCTGTTGAGAAACTCCGGACGGATAGTCTGTTTGAGCATATCAAGAACCTCGTTTTTGGTTTTCTCTACAACCTCGTCATGATTTTCAGGAGTCATTGCCGAGAAGTTGTCGCGAATGACCGCCGATCCCATGTTGGAAGTCATTATTATGATCGTGTTCTTGAAATTGACCATCCGGCCTTTGTTATCGGTCAGACGTCCGTCGTCAAGCACCTGCAACAGAATATTGAACACATCGGGATGAGCCTTCTCGATCTCATCGAACAGCACCACCGAATATGGTTTGCGTCTGACCGCCTCGGTAAGCTGTCCGCCTTCGTCATAACCTACATATCCCGGAGGCGCTCCGACCAGACGGCTCACAGAATGCTTCTCCTGATATTCGCTCATGTCGATTCGCGTCATCATGTTCTCATCGTCAAACAGATATTCGGCCAGAGCCTTTGCAAGCTCCGTCTTGCCGACACCGGTTGTTCCGAGAAAAATGAACGACCCGATAGGACGGCGCGGATCGTTTAGGCCCGCACGGCTACGCCGAACCGCATCGGCGATAGCCCTGATCGCCTCATCCTGACCGACAACACGGTTATGGAGCTCCGCTTCCAGATGGAGAAGTTTTTCTTTCTCACTCTGCACCATCTTGTTGACAGGAATGCCGGTCCAGCGCGAAACGACATCGGCGATGTCCTCGGCATCAACCTCCTCCTTGATCAGAGCCTTCTCGCCCTGCATCATGCGGAGCTGTTCCTGAACCGTAGCGTTATCCTGCTCCTTCTCACGGACTTTCGAATAGCGTATCTCGGCAACTTTGGCATAATCGCCCTCTCGCTCGGCGCGCTCCGCCTCGAAATTAAGCTGCTCAATGTCAATTTTGTTCTGCTGAATACGATTGATCAGATCTTTTTCAGCACGCCATTTGGCCGTATAATCCTTTTCCTCTTCGCGCATCTGGGCAAGATCACGCTCGATTTCCTTGACTTTGGCAGCATCTCCTTCGCGTTTGATGGCCTCACGCTCGATCTCTTTCTGTGCGATACGCCGCGTGATCTCATCGAGTGCCTGAGGCACTGAATCGATTTCCAGACGAAGCTTTGAAGCCGCTTCGTCAACAAGATCAATCGCCTTGTCGGGAAGGAACCGGTCGGTGATGTAACGCTCCGACAGCTGAACAGCGGCAATGATAGCCTCATCACGTATGCGCACCTTGTGATGGTTTTCATAGCGCTCCTTAAGTCCGCGGAGAATGGCAATCGCGCTCATCTCGTCAGGTTCGTTGACCATTACCTTCTGGAATCGACGTTCGAGGGCTTTGTCTTTCTCGAAATATTTCTGATACTCGTCGAGCGTTGTCGCGCCAATGCTCCGAAGCTCGCCGCGCGCAAGCGCGGGCTTCAGGATATTGGCCGCATCCATCGCTCCCTCGCCCTTGCCGGCTCCGACAAGAGTGTGGATCTCATCAATAAAGAGAATGATCTCGCCATCGCTTCCGGTCACCTCGTTGACGATCGCCTTCAGTCGTTCTTCAAATTCTCCTTTATATTTGGCTCCCGCCACAAGTGCCCCCATGTCGAGAGAATAGATCTGCTTCGTACGGAGATTTTCCGGAACATCTCCACGGACAATCCTCTGCGCAAGGCCTTCTGCTATGGCCGTTTTTCCGGTTCCGGGCTCACCGATAAGCATAGGATTGTTTTTCGTGCGGCGGCTGAGAATCTGAAGCACACGACGAATCTCATCATCCCGTCCGATAACCGGATCGAGTTTTCCACTCCGGGCGCGTTCATTGAGGTTTATCGCATATTTGCTCAATGCATTATAAGTATCTTCCGCACTCTGGTCGGTCGCCTTTTTCCCTTTGCGCAATTCGTCAATGGCACCCTTCAGTTCTTTTTCGCTCAATCCGGCATCCTTGAGAATGGCCGATGCAGGAGAACTGACCTCGAAAACAGCCGTCAGCAACGCTTCGAGGGTAACATACTCGTCACCCATCTTTTTCGAAACATCAAGCGCACGCTGAAGCACATCGTTGGAACTCCGGCTCAAATATGGCTCAGAGCCGCCCGACACCTTCGGAAGCGACGAAATCTCACGGTCGACCAGCTGATCGATCTGAACGGCATTCGCCCCTACTTTCGCAAAAATGAATTTTATCAGACTTTCACCTTCGCTCATAATCCCCTTGAGCAGATGGACCGGCTCTATCGCCTGGTTTCCATTGCCCTTGGTTATCTCAAAAGCTTTCTGGATAGCCTCCTGTGATTTAATTGTAAAATTATTGAAATTCATAATGGAATATATGTAATTGTGCGTTGGGTTAAAACGGTTTATGGATCATTCCAATCACTACTATATCATTAACAACATATCGCCGGCAATGGTTGAAC
>JAIDXA010000230.1 GCA_029058705.1 Paramuribaculum sp.
TATGTGGATCATCCTTCGTTTGGAGCGGCCGTGATCGGCAGAACGCTGCAGGCCGAGGGATACAGGGTCGCTATTGTTCCGCAGCCCAACTGGCAGGACGATCTGCGTGATTTCCGTAAGTTCGGAGCTCCGAGACTCTTTTTCGGGGTGTCGGCGGGTGCGATGGATTCGATGGTCAATCATTACACGGCTGCCCGCCGCCGCCGGTCGGACGATGCCTATACTCCAGGCGGTCGCCACGGCGCACGTCCGGATTATCCGACGATTGTCTATTCGGAAATTTTGCGGCGGATCTATCCGGATGTGCCAATTGTGCTGGGCAGCATAGAGTCATCGCTCAGGCGATTGTCGCATTACGATTACTGGCAGGACCGCCTCAGACCGTCGATTCTGACCGAGACACCAGCCGACATGCTCGTTTACGGAATGGGGGAGCGGACAGTGACCGAGATTGCCCGGCGTCTGAGCGGCGGCGAGCGGATCAGTGACATCAAGGATCTCGAACAGACGGCCGTTGTCGTGCCGCTGTCGGAGATGGTTCCGGGAGATGAGAGTAATATAATACTCCATTCCTATGAGTGTTGTCTGGCCGACAAGAGAAAGCAGGCGGAGAATTTCAGGCATATCGAGGAGCAGAGCAACCGATATGAAGGCGCTACATTGTGGCAGCCCCACGGCGACAAGGTTGTCAGGGTCAATCCGATGCTTCCGCCTATGAGTGTCGGCGAGATAGACCGGTCGTTTGATCTTCCGTATACGCGCTATCCCCATCCCCGCTATAAGGGCAAGGTGATTCCGGCTTATGAGATGATCCGCCATTCGGTCAATATGCACCGGGGATGTTTCGGCGGCTGTGCTTTCTGTACGATTTCGGCCCATCAGGGTAAATTCATAGCCTCGCGAAGCAAGGAGTCTATTTTGCGGGAAGCGCGTAAGGTTGCATGCATGGATGATTTCAAGGGTTATATATCGGATCTTGGCGGGCCGTCGGCCAATATGTACGGGCTCAGCGGGAAAAACAAGGAGGCCTGCAGACGCTGTGTGCGTCCGTCGTGTCTCCATCCGAAACCATGTCCGAATCTCAATACTGACCACGGGGCGCTGCTGGATGTCTATCATGCGGTCGACGCGCTCCCGGGAGTGAAGAAGTCGTTTGTCGGCAGCGGAGTGCGTTATGACCTTTCGATGCACCCTACAGGAGACAGGAAGACAGATGAGACCAACCGGCGCTACAATGAGGAGCTTATAGAGCATCATGTTTCAGGCCGGCTGAAAGTCGCTCCGGAGCATACTTCGTCGACGGTGCTTAATTTCATGCGAAAGCCTGAGTTCGAACAGTTCCACCGGTTCAAGTCGATATTCGACCGGGTCAATGACCGTTGCGGTCTGCGTCAGCAGCTGATTCCATATTTTATCTCAAGCCATCCGGGCTGTCGCGAGGTCGATATGGCAGAGCTGGCTGTGGAGACGAAAGCTCTCAGTTTTCATCTCGAGCAGGTTCAAGATTTCACTCCGACACCGATGACTCTCGCAACCGAGATTTACTATACAGGCATCCACCCGTATACGGGCGAAAAGGTCTTTACGGCCACGACTCC
Source organism: Paramuribaculum sp. (assembly GCA_029058705.1). GTDB lineage: Bacteria > Bacteroidota > Bacteroidia > Bacteroidales > Muribaculaceae > Paramuribaculum. The sequence goes on from JAIDXA010000230.1 coordinate 1,599, forward strand.
TGCCGAGAAGAAGGCTCAAAGAAAATATTTCTTCTGGTATGATCCGGCCAACCGGCAGGAGATTGTCGGCTCTCTCAAACGCCTTGGCCGAGAGGATCTGGCCGCTCAGCTCTATCCCGCTTACCGTCCGAGGCCGGGACGGCTGAAGGATTCGGCCGGGCATGGCCGGCAGCAGGGTAAAGACAGGCGGGGAGCCGGCGGGCAGAACGGTCAAGCTCCGGAAAGGCCGCGTTCGGGAAAGAAGAGACGCAGATGAGACTCCATTGCGTAGCATCAATGAAAAAATCAATCAAATCTATAATTAAAACAATTCCAATCAACTGAAATGTTACATTCATTAAAAAACATTCTTATGATTTCAGCGGCGTTGGCGGCAGCCGGTTGCAGCGGCGTGCAGCAGGATGACTCCGATGTCATCGACAAACCGGATTTCACGCCTGAAAACGGCCAGTTCGACATCAATGCACTTGAAGCTCTCGGCCGGGTGAGTGAACCGAAGATTTCGCCGGACGGCCAGAAGATTCTCTATGGTGTCAGCTATGAGAGTGTCGAGAAGAACAAGAGTAATCTCGATCTGTATGTTATGAATCCCGACGGTGGCGATGTCAAGCGCCTGACCAAGACTCCGGACAGCGAAAGCGGCTACACATGGATTGCCGGCGGAGAAAAAATCGCGTTTATGAGTCCGGTCGATGGTGCGATGCAGCTGTGGGTCATGAATGCCGACGGTTCGGGTCGGAAAGCAGTCAGCAGTGTGGAAGGCGGAATCCAGGGATTCCTTTTTTCTCCTGATGAAAAGCGTGTTGTCATGATCGGAACGGTGAAATATGCGCGCACAGCAGAAGATGTCTATCCAGATCTCCCCAAGGCGACGGGGCGTATTATCGATGATCTGATGTATAAGCACTGGGACGAATGGGTGACTGAAATTCCCCATCCCCTCATCGGCGAATTCGACGGAAATGAGGTTTCGGGCGTCACAGACATCATGGCCGACGAGCCGTTTGAAGCTCCGATGAAGCCGTTTGGAGGCGTGGAGTCGTTTGCATGGGCACCGGACGGAAGCAAGCTGATCTATGTGTCGCGTAAGAAAACCGGTAAGGAATATGCGCAATCGACCAACTCAGATTTATATCTCTATGATATCGAGAAGAAAACGACTTCGAATCTGACCGAAGGGATGATGGGCTATGATACCTGTCCGGTCTATTCGCCCGACGGCAAGTCGATAGCATGGCTTACGATGGAGCATGACGGCTATGAGAGCGACAAGAACCGCATCTTTGTGATGGATATGGCGAGCGGCGCGAAGACTGATCTGACAACGGACTGGGATTATACAGCCGATGCCATTGCATGGAATCCTAACGGCAAGTCGATCTATTTCATCGCTCCGAAGGATGGCGTGACTCCGATTTTCTCGATCGATGTGGCTTCTAAAGCGGTCAAGGAGGTTGCGGGAGGAGTGTGTGACTATGCGTCGCTCTGTCCGGTGGGTGAGAACCGTCTTCTGACCATGCGGCATTCGATGGTTTATCCGAATGAGATTTTTGCTGTGGAAGGTTCGGAAGTCAAACAGCTTTCGAATGTGAACACCGATCTGCTCGCGCAGCTTAAGATGCCGAAGGTTGAGAAGCGTATGGTCCCGACAACCGACGGCAAGGAGATGACTACCTGGGTTGTTTATCCTCCGGAATTTGATCCGGCAAAGAAATATCCGGCAGTGCTTTACTGTCAGGGCGGCCCTCAATCGGCAGTCAGCCAGTTCTGGAGCTATCGCTGGAATCTTGCACTTATGGCAGCCAACGGTTATATAGTAATTGCACCCAACCGTCGCGGCCTGCCCGGATTCGGTACGGAATGGAACGCCCAGATATCGAAAGACTATGGCGGTCAGAATATGAAGGATTATCTCAGTGCGGTCGACGACATGAAGAAGGAAAGTTATGTCGATGCAGACCATATCGGGGCTGTAGGGGCAAGCTATGGCGGATTTTCCGTTTACTGGCTTGCCGGACACCATGAGGGCCGATTTGCGGCTCTTATAGCGCATGCAGGTATCTTCAATACAGAGGCGCAGTATCTCGAGACGGAAGAGATGTGGTTTGCCGACTGGGATCTCGGCGGCCCGTTCTGGGCTAAAGACAATGAGGCGGCTCAACGTACGTATGCCAATTCTCCCCACCGTTTCGTGGACAAGTGGGACACGCCCATACTGATTACCCACGGAGAGCTTGACTTCCGCATTCTCGCATCGCAGGGTATGATGGCGTTCAATGCGGCGCGTCTGCGTAATGTTCCAGCCGAGATGCTGATTTTCCCGGATGAAAACCACTGGATTCTCAAACCTCAGAATGCCATATTGTGGCAGCGCGTGTTCTTCCGCTGGCTTGACCGCTGGCTCAAACCGGGCAGCGATGCGGCAAAGCAGGCTGCGGCTCCGGCAGCAGCGGATTCAGTGAAGGCCGAGGCCTGATCCCCGATAGTTTTCTAAAATAAAAACTGCACTCCGGAAGTTTTGCATCAGACTTCCGGGGTGCATTTTTTTGTCCGTCAGAAACAGTTTTCATCACATCAGTAGACAGATCGTCGTATTAGCAGCCAAAAAGAAGATCACGGGCATGAAAAAAAGGAAAAAACCTTTTGTCGGGTTGAAATTCACGTCGGCATAGTGTTTCATTACGGCTTCACGTCTGCCGGCACTATATATCTTTTTATTCCAGATCCACCATGCAGGTATAAGGACCAACGGGAGTGTCAGCAAGCAGATGAAAAACGAGCGATTGACAAATGCCGGTCCGGCTAAGGCGAATAATGTAATCAGAGGGTAAGACACGAGGAATAGAATGTACATCAGCAGCATGTCTTCACCGGTAATGCGACGATGGTGGTCCTGCAATTTTTCTCCGGTCCACCATAGGTAGTCCCAGATGTAAAACCGATATATGTTGGCTTTCCGTTTCATCTGCTCTAATCTCTTTGCGAAGATAGAAATATTTTCATAGATTAGCGAATTCCCAAAGGATTAAAGTCGAGAATCAAAATAATTACGGTTTAAAAGGCAATTTTTTGTTTTTTGCGTGGGACATTTTTGCAGATCGCGAGTCTTAGGGGATAGGAAACAGTTTCTAAACGACCTATTGGCTGCGCAGACCGATCGATCACCTCTAACGAAGTTGAACCTATTAAATTAAACAAAAACGATGGATTTTTTTGCGATTAAGGCAAGCGTAATGGCGTTTGTCGTGGCTCTTATTGTCTCTTCATGCAGCAAAGAGGAGTATGTTCCGCTTAATGCAACATCAAAAACGTGTGCGATAGAAATTGAATGTGTCGGAGAGTCGGGCGAGAATCTACTTGCTGACAAATCATTCGCTGACAGAGTCAAAGTCGATGGGGAGGCGTCACACTCCGTCATACCTTTCCAGATCAGAAATAACAGAATGTGTTTTGATGCTGAGTTTCCAGACCAGAGTGAAATGGAATGGTCGGAAGACAAACGGGAGGCAGTCGGTGTTTCCAGAATGACTTTGCGGTTCGGCAAGCATAAAGCGTCATTGAAATGCTATATGAGATATATCGCGAATCGTCCTCCGGCTGCAGCGGGTGGCAGAATGATACTTGAGTCACTGGAATATAACGGGTCGGTTTATCGCCGTAACGGCGGATCGGTTTCGATTTGCCTGCGTTTTAACAGAAGTGGCGGCCTGATGCAATAATTGTTGTGCGGAATCCGTTTTTTAAGAGAGTGTTTGGATTTAAACCGTATTAACAATAAAAAGAGAAAGGTAGGAACTTCAAAATAATCCTGAGGCCTTTTTTGGCGAATTCCGCCAAGTCTCATCAGTCGCATAGCCCGCTATGCTCCTT
>JAIDXA010000231.1 GCA_029058705.1 Paramuribaculum sp.
TCCACGCAGATAGTCAGCGGCCGGCATCCGTTTTTTCCCCTGGGGCTGGAGCGAGAGGATTTCGAGGGCGAAGTCGCCGCAGTCGACCGTCATCGATCCTTTGCTGTCGAAGCGTACGCGTCCCGGTTCGGTTGCGGGAGTGTCGGTGAGCCGGGTAGAATAGATTTTCATTGTTCCGGCAGGTGTGTTGTCGGCTTCCATCGATGTCCAGGCGGCGGGATAGGGGGCGAGTCCGCGGATGAGGTTGCGGACATCGGCTGCTTTGCGGGTCCAGTCGATGCGGCATGTCTCCTTGAATATTTTGGGGGCGGGAGATGGCTTGAGTCCGTTGTCGATCATGTCCTGCGGGATCGGCGAAAGGTTTCCTCCGGCGATGTTTTCGACGGTTTCGAGAGTCAGGCGCGCGCCGAGTTCCATCAGCCGGTCATGTATTGTTCCGGCGTCGTCGTCGGGTCCGATGCTGATTTTTTCCTGCTGGATCACGTCGCCGGTGTCGATTTCATGTTTGAGAAAGAATGTTGTCACTCCGGTTTCGGTGTCGCCGTTGATGATCGCCCAGTTGATAGGGGCAGCCCCGCGATAGCGAGGAAGCAGCGATGCGTGTAGGTTGAAGGTGCCGAGCGGCGGCATTGTCCAGACAACCTCCGGAAGCATTCTGAAGGCGATTACGATAAACAGGTCGGCCCCGATCTGCCGGAGGGTGTTGACAAAATCCTCGTTTTTCAGTTTTTCCGGTTGAAGCACGGGGATGTTATGGCGGGTTGCGGCTTGTTTGACGGCCGACTCCATCAGATGTTTTCCGCGTCCGGCGGGTTTGTCGGGGCCGGTGACAACGGCGGCTATGTCATGTCCCGACTGGAGAAGGGTCTCGAGCGAGGCTACCGCGAAGTCGGGAGTGCCGAAAAACACAATTTTCAATTTCTTTTCTTTCATTCAAAAAACTTATTGGATTGCAAAGATAAAGAAAAAAATCGGTATTCATGCCGGATTGCCGGCCGGCTACATGAGCGAACGCAGAACTTCGAGGCTTTTCAGTCCGGTCAATGACGCATAATGGATCGAATAATATTCGAGTATTCCGTCGAGGATGCTCTGCCGCTGGTCGCGCGAAAGACGCCATAGATGCATGGTCCGGTAGTTCAGGCGTCCGAGCATCGGAACGGCTCTTGATTCGGCCGCGGAAAAGAAGTGGGGGTGGAGTGGCGGAGTCATGCGGAACCGTCCGTCGGCCATGTCGAAAACCATTCCGTCGCTGTAGCTCCCGATGTCGGGGAATATACCGATTACCGAAGCCAGCCGACTCAGGAAACAGATGTGGAAGTTTGCGAGCCGCGATGGCGGCAGGCGGTCGAGGACGGCAATGCCGTCGGCGATGAATCTCCAGAGCATGCTGTCGGGCGGTCCGTCGCGCAGGACGCATCCGAGGACCTCGGCGACGAACAATGCAATTGCCGATCTGACGGGATGGGAGTGTATGCCGTGGAGGGTGGCGATGGAGCGGATGTTTGCCATTGTGTGGATGTCGCGTCCCGGCTTTATGTCGGCCTCGCATTCGACGAGCGACAGCGGCATCAGCAAAGCTCTCATCCGGGATGCCGCGCGACCTGTTCCGGCGCTGACGGCAAACGCCATGCGTCCTGACTCGAGAGAGAAAGCGGTCAGGATGTTGTGGCGTTCGTTGTGGCGTATGGTCCGGAGAGCAATCAGATGGAGTGTCTGTTTCACGGGACAAATTTACGCATTTATGCGAAAAAAATTGTAAATTTGTTGGAAAGAACCGGTAAAATCAAAAATGAGGAAGAAAAAAGTTTGCATAGTGACGGGTTCGCGCGCGGAATGGGGTCTGCTCAGTCCGATTGCCGGCGCGCTGGCCGTTCGCGGCGATGTGGAGCTGCAGATCATTGCGACGAATATGCATCTGCTTGAACGCTATGGCCATACTGTCGACGAGATACGCCGTGACGGTTTCCGGGTCGATGCGGAGGTGGCGATGGAGTCCAGGAGCGACAGCCGCGCCGACACAGCTGCGGCCACGGGCAGCTGCCTGTCGGGGATGGCCAGGGCTTTTGAGCGTCTTGATCCGGATCTGGCCGTTGTTCTCGGCGACCGTTATGAACTGCTTGCTGTCTGTTCGGCGGCCACAATCATGCGTATCCCTATAGTCCATCTCCATGGGGGCGAGATATCGGAGGGCGCGATCGACGATTCCATCCGCCATGCCGTCACGAAGCTGTCGGCGCTTCATCTGACGTCGGCGGAAGTCCATCGCCGGCGTGTTGTCCAGATGGGCGAAAATCCGGACATGGTCCACAATATCGGAGCTGTCGGAGTTGCCAACGCACTCGCCGTCGAGCCGCTCGCGAAGTCGGAGCTGGAGTCGTTTCTGGGAGTCGGGATTGACCGCCGCACACTCGTGGTGACCTATCATCCCGTCACCGCCGACGACCGCAGCTCCGGAGAGCTTTTCGGCAGTCTGCTGGCGGCGCTCGAACGGTTCGTCACATCGACGGTCGTCTTCACCTATCCCAACAATGACGCCCACGGGCAGGAGATAATCAGGATGATCGACCGGTTTGTGGCATCCCATCCGGAACGGGCCGTTGCATTTCCCTCGCTCGGCATGAAGCGCTATCTGTCGTTGCTCCGCTATGCGGGGGCAGCCGTCGGCAATTCGTCAAGCGGAATTATCGAAGTCCCGTCGATGGGGATTCCGACAGTCAATATCGGGCGGCGTCAGGAGGGGCGTCTTTCGGCATCGTCTGTCATAGACTGCGCCGACGACGAGGCGTCGATTGCCGATGCTGTGGCGCGGGCGTTGTCAGACTGCTGTCAGAAAGCGGCCGCAACCGCCGACAATCCCTATTTCAAGCCGGACACAGTGAGCCGCGCGGCCGAACTCATCGCCACAACTCCGATTGAAAAATTGCGTCATAAGCGCTTTCATGATGTTAATATATTTTAAACGGAGATGCATGGATGTCTGACATAAGTGTTAAAAAGCGTTTACATTGGCATCTTGAGGCAGGATATGTCTAATCTCTTTTGATTTTTGATGAAAAAATTGCAATTTTGCAGTGTGACTGTTTTGCCTGCTGACTCAATAGCCCGGAAGAAGATCTCGGTTCGTGAAATTATCCAGTTTTTCACGCATCTGGTCTGTCTGACGATTCTGTTTCTTCTTCCCGACGTTCTCGCTTCGTTTGGCGGGGACAGCGGGCATCATCCTTTTGAGCCGTTCATCTATCTGAAGGCATTGCTGTATGTCGGAGTGTTTTATACGAGCTATTATTTCACGACCGATCCGACAACAGGCCAGAAGGGTGTGGTCTGGAAATTTTCCGTCCAAATACTGCTGATTGTGCTTGTTTCCTGCGCGCTGCTTCATGTCATCTCGCACTATCTTCATCCTGATTCGGCCCCGGACGGTCATTTCCGCAGTCTGCGCGATGAGGTGTCGATGAACTGTCTGTTGCGGTTTTCACCGCCTGTGATGCAGGATATTCTGGTTGTCATCCTGACCGTGGCACTGGGTCAGGCAATCAAGTTCATCTACAAAACCCACCGGGTCCAGCGGCAGCATCATGAGCTGCTTGCGCGCGAGCGGGAGAATGAGCTCAAGCAGCTGAAGGCACAGCTCAACCCCCATTTCCTGTTCAACACTCTCAACTCGATCTATGCGCTTATCGACTTGGCTCCGGCTCGCGCCAAGGATGCGATCCATCGTCTGAGCAAGATGCTGCGCTATATGCTCTATGAGAACCAGGGTGTGATTACGTTCGGGGAGGAGTGTGAGTTTCTGCGTCATTATACCGATCTGATGAGGTTGCGTCTGTCGCCGACGTTTCCGGTGACGGTCGATATCGATCCTGGCGACTCAGAGAGTGTTCCGGTTGCGCCCCTGCTGTTCATAAACATAGTCGAGAATACATTCAAGCACGGGGCGCGCAGCGGAAGCCGCAGTCCGATCGAGGTCAGGATGTGGGCCGAGGGGTCGACCGTCTGCCTGAAGACATCCAACGGCAATGACTTCATCAAACCGGCCACTTCATCAGGAATCGGACTGATGAATCTCCGTAAGACTCTCGAACTCCAGTATGGCGGCCGGTATTCACTGGAAATAGACGATGGCGACAGATTCGAGGTCGAACTCCGGGTCGACGTGAAGGAATTGCCCGACATGATGCGCCAGATGCATCTGACAACATGAAATAATCAAAGACCCCATGGAGCGGTATGTTTCGTCAAGGTCAAAGAAAGAATCGAATTTGAATAAAAAGAATCCACAATGAACAAACTACGTTGCTGCGTCATTGATGACGAGCCTTTGGCGGCCCAACTCATCAACAGTTATATCCTTCGGACGCCGTATCTTGAGGACGGAGGAATATTCTCCTCGGCCCAGGAGGCTGTAAAGAAGGTTATAGACGGTGATTTCGATCTGATTTTTCTCGACATCAACCTTCCACAGCTGAACGGACTGGAATTTGCGAGAATTGTCCCCCCATCAACAAGAGTGATATTCACGACCGCCTACGACAATTATGCGGTTGAAAGTTTCAAGGTCAACGCGCTCGACTATCTGCTGAAGCCGATAAGCTATGAGGAATTCAGCAAATCGGCCTCGCGCGCGCTTCAGCATCTCAACGGTCAGGCTGCCGCCCAGAAGCGTCGCGAGCTGGATTCGATCATTGTCAAGAGCGAATATAAACTCGTTCAGATTCCGATCGACGACATCCTGTATATTGAAGGGCTGAAAGATTATGTCAAGATATGCACCGTAAGCGGAACCGTCATGACCCTGATGAACATAAAAGCGCTCGAACGGACACTTCCCGACGACAAGTTTATGCGTGTCCACCGCTCGTTTATTGTCAACATGCGCCGCATCACGGTCATTGAGCGCAACCGGATCGTTTTCGGCACGACATATATTCCCATAAGCGAGAGCTACAAGCAGGCGTTTTCAGATTATGTGAGCGCGCGCCTTGTCGGAACGTTTCCGCGCAATACGGAGTGATTTAGAGAGTGTTTGAATTTAAACCGTGTCAACAATAACACAAATGAAAGGTATAAACTTCAAAATAATCCTGAGGTCTT
>JAIDXA010000232.1 GCA_029058705.1 Paramuribaculum sp.
CATCAGCCTGTTGAACAGGAAGCCCAGATCCGCCTGCTTGAAGAGCTGCGCAACCTGTCGGGTCGCCGTTCGATGCTCGTGCTTCGTCCGGCCGACGCCGCCGAGGCGACTGTCTGCTGGCAGATGGCGATGGAGAACATGGACACCCCGACCGGACTTATTTTCACCCGTCAGGATGTGCCGGATCTTCCGTCTCCTTCAGGCAATCGATATGAAGAAGCTCTTGGTGCCCGTCGCGGCGGTTATGTCGTCATGGATGCCCCGGGCGCGCAGGTGACGCTCGTCGGAAACGGTTCGGAAGTGGCGCTTCTGTGTGAAGTGGCGGTGCTTCTTGAAGCCGAAGGAATCAAGGCGACCGTTGTTTCTGTTCCGTCGCTTGGATTGTTCCTTGATCAGGATGAGGAATACCGCAACAGCGTGATCCCGCCGCATATGCCGGCGTTTGGTCTCACTGCCGGCCTGCCGTCGACACTGCGGCCCGTTGTCGGTTCGCAGGGATTCATCTTTGGCCTGAACCATTTCGGAGCATCAGCCCCCTACAAAGTGCTTGACGAGAAGTTCGGTTTCACTGCGTCGGCCGTCCTTGAGCAGGTGAAACAGTATTTAGGAGAATAAACATGCCTTTTTAAGTCTGCATTAAATCAGACTTATACATAAAAAAACATCGAGCCGGACTCCTGGCAGTTCCGGCTCGATGTTTTTTATGTATAATTTCCGTCGGACGGAGTCATTCGACAAGTTCGGTAAAAAGCCGGTCGAAAGTCGAATCGAGGTTGTCGGCGATGCCCGGATGTGGACGTGAGGTCTGGATGCATGCGCTTTTTGCGGCTGTCAGCCAACGGAAACGTTCTTCCACAGGATATCCGGCGACCGGACCGGCGGCAGAATCTCCGTCGGCTATCATTCGAAAGGCGTTTAATTGATTGCGGAGCGTTTCGGTCGTATGGAGCGGACTGAAGGCGGCAAGCCGGTCTTCAGACAGTTTTATTTCGAGGCGTATCCATCGTTTGCGTTTGCACATCATGGCAAGCCCGACGTTGATGAATTCTTCGCGTTCGATGCGCGGAACGTAACGCACAATGGCGTATTCATATAAGTTTCCGTCGTGCATTTTTACTTTCCGTTAAGAATATTTCAGAATTTTCCAGCCGTTTTTCGAGGAAAGCGGCATAGGTTTTTCGTGTATCGTCGGGAGAGTCCGGGAAATTGTCGCCGGTCAGCAGGTCATCGGGCAGCAGCCCGGTAAGCGTTGTCAGAAAGTCTCCGCCGAGCATCTGGCGGCCAAGCATGTCTGCTTCGTCGAGCCTGGAGGCTTTATGGAGAAGCGCATGGTCGCGTATGTAGGCGAAAGGAGTCAGAGCCGCTTTTTCCCATGGAGTCCATGAATGGTGGAAGTAAAACGAGGCGCCGTGGTCGATGAGCCACGTTTCTGTCGAGTGCCACCGGAGGAGATTGGTGTTTTTGACAGTGCGGTCGACATTGGTTATGAACGCGTCGAGCCAGACAATCTTGGATGCCGTCAGTGGATCGACATCGTTGGCATACGGGTCGAGTGTGATGGCGCCTTCAAGGAAATGAAGCCCGATATTGAGTCCGCGCGAGGCTTTGAGAAGATCCTGGATCTCTTCGTCCGGTTCGGTCGATCCGAAACGGCTGTCGACGTCGAGCCATACGAGTTCCGGAACGTTCAACCCTAAGCGGCGGGCAATCTCTCCGCCCAACAGCTCGGCTACCAACGCTTTGGTTCCATGACCGGCCCCTCGGAATTTGACAACATATTTGAATCCGTCGTCGGCTTCGGCAAGAGCCGGCAGCGAACCGCCCTCGCGGAGCGGAACGATGTAGCGGGTCAGTTTCTGGTGTCGTGGTTGTTGCATGTCCATCTGATTGATACACTGGTTTTATTCGGCTTGCTGGAACGGCCTGCCGCTATGTAACGCGGCGGCCGGCACGTATGTTCGTTCATCGCAGGGTGAACAACGCTGACGCTGTTGTGCGGGGCAGAGCCACGAGCTGCAATTGCTTTTCGCGGTCGGCGACAGACCCTGAACCGTCGCCGATCGAGTCGATTCCGGCGTTGGCCAGTGACTTGCGGACGGTTTCTACCGCGATTTCAGGGCGGTTGTTGTCCTGACTCAGGTGGCAGAGGAATATGTTGTGAAGCCGCTCTGACATGATCGAGGCGAGAAATTCGCCGGTGACGGCGTTGTCAAGATGTCCGTTGCGGGCTGCGATGCGGGCTTTAAGATGCATCGGATACGGGCCGCGCATCAGCATTTCCGCATCGTAGTTGCTTTCAATTACGATATGGTTGGCCTGCCGCATGTAGAAATCCACGCGCGGGGTTATGCATCCCAGGTCGGTTGCGATGGCGATGGCGGTCTGGCCGTGACGTATGAAATAGCCCACATTGTCAGTGCCGTCGTGGCTGACTTCAAACGGAATTATTTCGAACGGCCCTGCGTTGAAAGCGAATTCTTTATAGATCGGGCGGTGGAAATCTTTGACACGGCGTGAAATGCTGTGGCGTCGCAGAAGTCCTGTCAGGGTTTTCGGAGTGCAGTAAATTCCGAGATCCGGACGCTTTTTGACCAACGGATAGACATATTTGACATGGTCTGTATGGTCGTGGGTTATGATGATCGCCTTGACGCAGCGCGGGCTGATCCCGTGAGAGCGTAGCTGCTCGCGTACGTTTTCGGCGTCGACACCTGCATCGATCAGGATTCCTTCGGATCTGGTCCCGAGATAAGAACAGTTTCCGCTGCTGCCGCTTCCGAAGGAAATGAACGTCAGTTTCTCTGTGTCGCGGAGTTCCGAACGGTCGAGCGAAAGGCTGCTGTCGGAATCGGCTGCTGTTTCAATCTCTTTCCGGCGGGCATTGATTACGAAATCGGTTATGGACGGATGGACTTCGAGGTTGTCTGCGAACGATGCCGGCGATGATGCCGGGGTGCGGTTTGCGGTCGGCCTGAGCGACCCGCGCTTTTCGCGTATCTCATCCCGGTCGAGGGCGAAAAGGTCGCCCGTGTTATGGAAAATCTCGCGTTTTAATCCCGTACGCGAGGGAAATTTGATTTTTGCCATGGTTGGAGAAGGGGCGAGCCGTAGGAGGCATCGGTTATTTATAGAGTAGGAATATGGCTGGGATTTTGTCGAAATTATATGATGAGCGTGACCATTCGGAAATTGTCTGACAGACTATTTTCTGATTGACTCCGGTAAGGTCCGAGCAGACACATAGCCTTATCGAGCCCGGAAGGGTCTTTGACAACTCGGCGATGAGCCGGTTGTTGCGGTAAGGGGTCTCTATGAAAATCTGAGTCTGATCTTCTCTGTTTATCCGGCCGGTCATCTCTTTGAGGCGGCGCTGGCGTGTCGCTGTGTCGTGGGGAAGATAGCCTTCGAAAGCAAATTTCTGTCCGTTGAATCCCGAAGCCATCAGCGAGAGCAATATGCTCGACGGGCCGATAAGGGGCTGGACTCCGAGTCCACGGCGCAGGGCTGCATCTACCGCCAGCGCACCAGGGTCGGCGACACCTGGACACCCCGCTTCGGAAATGACGGCCATATCCATTCCGTCGGCAAGCGGAGCGAGCATTTCTGCCACATCTGCCGGATCCGTGTGTTCATCAAGGACGACAAACGAGAGCTCGGAAATGTCGATCGACGGATCGCAGCGTTTCAGAAAACGTCGTGCGGAACGGACATTCTCGACAATGAAATGTTTTACGCTGCGGGCGATATCGATGTTGTGTTCAGGCATCACGCTTGCTGGAGCTACATCGCTCAGCGGCACGGGTAGAAGATAAAGAGTGGCGCGGCTGCCTGATATTTTTTCAGTTGTAATATTCACAATTGCAAATATAGGCATTTTACCCGTATGGGGTAAGTTAAAATATATAAACGAAGCCTTGCCCGGCGGTGATTCCCGACGACGTTATGCAGGGAGGTGAAGTGGTGTATGACGGTGAAATAAGGGCGTATGTATGTAAGGAAAACGTATGATACCCCTGTGGCAAGGGGTGAAAATGGCCTGCGGTAAACAAAAGTTCACATATATTAGTGGATTTTGATAATTTATTCGTAATTTTGCAACAAAATAATCCAGAGAGAGTTGGCGCCATATCGTCATGACATATTCTACCGCTCTGTTTTTGTGCTGTTCCGGCGCGAAGGCTGAGCGGTTTGGCATTTTTGCAGATGTCTTTTCTGCTTGACAAACTGCCGTCCTGTTGCACTGATAAAATATTACTACCAATCATAATCAATTATTTAACTAATTAAATTCTTATGAAGAGACTTCTGTCCTTAACCTGCACCATCTGGCTGGCCTGCGTTGCAATGGCTGCCAATTTCGTGTGTTCCGGTGTGGTTGTTGACGAATCAGACGAACCTCTGACCGGGGCTTCGGTTACGGTAGCGGGCAAAGCTGCCGTAGGTACCACCACGGATGTCGACGGCCGGTTTAAACTTTCCGTGCCGCAGGGTACGAAACAGTTGCAAATCAGCTTTATCGGCTACAAATCGATTACGGTTGCCGCAAGCGCCAACATCGGCACGATCAGGCTTGAGCCCTCGACGGCAATGCTTTCCGACGTCGTTGTCACTCAATCTGTCGGCAAAACTCGCGAGACGCCTGTCGCAATGTCGACCGTGTCGGCTCAGGAAATCGAATTCAAACTCGGAAACCAGGAACTCCTCGAAATCCTGAAAACGACCCCCGGAGTCTATACACGCAGCGAAGGCGGCGGATTCGGTGATGCAAAAACCCGTATGCGTGGTTTCCAGAGCGAAAATGTGGCAATGCTGATCAACGGTATTCCTGTCAACGACATGGAATGGGGCGGTGTCTACATGAGCAACTGGGCCAACCTCTCCGACGTCGCTTCCTCGATCCAGACCCAGCGCGGTCTTGGCGCAACAATTGTGTCGACTCCTTCGATCGGAGGTACGATCAATATCACAACCCGCACTATCGATGTTGAAAAAGGCGGTTCAGTCTGGTACGGAATGGGCAACGACGGTCTCAATCAGATCGGTATGAAATTTTCGACCGGACTTATGAAAAACGGTTGGGCTCTTACGGTTCTCGGAGCCCGCAAGTGGGCCGACGGCTATATCCAGGGCACTGCCTACGACGCTTATTCCTGGTTCTTCAACCTCACAAAGCGCATAAACGATTCCCATCAGATCGGTCTGACCGGATTCGGAGCTCCGCAGTGGCACGACCAGCGTAACTATAACAACGGTCTGACAATCGAAGGCTGGCAGGATGTGCGCGACTACATGGCCGGACAGAGTCCTTACCGCTATAACCCGACCTATGGATTCCGCAAGAACGGACAGGTCTATAACTCAAACCATAACTTCTACCACAAACCCCAGATCGCTCTCAACCACATCTGGCAGATTGATGAAACACAGTCGCTTTCGACCTCGTTCTATCTTTCCATCACATCCGGAGGCGGCCGCACGGGTCTGGGACGTACTGTCTATGACGCCGAAGGAAACTCTACATCCTACTCATCTTCGTGGTATGGCGCCAACAACGGTAACCTCAACATGCAGTTCCGCACCCCGGAAGGCTACTACGACTATGCTGCCGTCGAAGAAATGAACGCCGCCTCGACAACTGGTTCGAACATGGTTATCGGTAAGCAGCTCAACAGCCATTCGACCTATGGCCTTATCTCGAGCTACAAAAAACGCATGGACTTCTCCAACGGTCACTCCCTGAGCCTTACAGGTGGTCTTGACCTGCGCTATTATGTAGGTCATCACAAAACTGTCATTGATGACCTTTTCGGTGGTGAATACTACATCGACAATGCAAACCGCAGCAATGTACAGCCCTATAACAACGCCGTCCACAACAAGAACGACCTCAACTGGGTTTATGAGAAGCTGCACGTCGGCGACGTAGTGAACCGCAACTATGACGGCTTTACCTGCCAGGAAGGTATCTACGGACAGGCAGAGTATACGCTTCTTGACAAAAAACTCAACCTTGTTCTTGCCGGCGCGCTCAACAACAACACCTACTGGAGAAAAGACTTTTATTATTACGACGCCGAACATGCCCGTTCGGAAACCAAAAACTTCCTCGGAGGAACAATCAAGGGTGGTGTAAACTATAACATCGACCGTCATAACAACGTGTTCTTCAACGGTGGATTCATCTCGCGTGCACCATTCTTCTCCTACGGTGTGTTCCTCAGCGCCCAGCGCTCCAACATCACCAACCCCGACGCACTCAATGAGAAAGTCGGTTCGCTTGAGATCGGCTACGGCTATCATTCGCCGAAACTCGCGGTCGAGTTCAACGCATATTATACTAAATGGATGGACCGCACAATGAGCCGCGGCGAACAGATCGATCCCGCCATCGCACAGGACGGATCAAATTACTACTATTTCGCCATGTCGGGTGTCGACGCGCGCCATATGGGCATCGAGATCTCGGCTAAATACAAGCCGTTCAAATGGCTCGACTTCGACGCTATGGTGTCGATCGGCGACTGGATCTGGGATTCGAACGCAACCGGCTATTTCTACAACCAGAACGGTGCTCCTCTTGCCAATCTAAACGGTACGATCGCTTCCGGAATCATGGCTGATGACCATCTCCACGCAACTCTCGAACAGAAAGGTGTGAAAGTTTCCGGATCTGCCCAGACAACCGCAGCCCTCGGAGTGACTTTCCGTCCGTTCAAGGGCTTCCGCATCGGCGCCGACTGGACTGTCTACGACCGCAACTACAGCGACATCTCGGTCAACTCGTCAAACCTTTCCAACGGCAAAGTACTCAAGCCCGGAACTCCCTGGAGAATTCCATGGGGCAACCAGCTCGATCTGAGCGCAAGCTACACGTTCAAGATCGGCAATCTTGATGCAACGGTCTATGGAAATGTCAACAACCTCTGCAACTACAACTACGTGACCCAGGCTCAGTCTGCTCTCGGAGAAGTCGGAACATGGTATAACGTGAACCGTGTGTTCTATTCGTTCGGGCGCACATACAGCTGCAAACTTAAAATCAATTTCTAATCCTCTATCAACGTAAAGACAATGAAACAATATATGAATCGCCTGATGGTTGTTGCCGGATGCTCCCTTGTTTTGGCTGCGTGCGACGATAACTCCTGGAACGACAAGCTCGACGGATTTGAAGAGCCGCGTCCGACCGATGTGCGGACCATCGACTACACTCTGACGGCTATTGACTATAAATACGTAGCCGACAACTCGACAAATAAGGCTCTTGCGGGGGATGCGCTTGCTGCTGATCTGAAAGCCGTAGGCACCCAGTGCTATTTCACCGACAAAATCACTGCCCGCGATTATATTCCCGCTTTGCTTTCTGATCCGAAATTTCCCTATTTCGCGCTTTCGGATGGCTCCGCAATCAAAGTGACCTACAATGTCGCCGAAGCTCTTCCTGCCGAAGTGGCTCAGGCTGCCGGCGCACGGAAATATGTGGTGACCGATGAAGACTATCAGGCTGTCTGGGGCAGCGATAACGATTATACGGCATCGTTCGCTCCATCTCATACGGCTGCCCGCTCGATTCCCGGACTGCTTAAGGCTAACTTCCCCGACGCCCAGTCTGGCGAGTGCGTGATCGTAAACTACAACACCTCGTCGACGGATCCTGTATTCTCCGCAACCCCGGGACCAGATGTCCCCGGATTCACTCCTTCGAGTGTCCTCGGATCGTTGTCGTCGATGTCAAAAGGCGATGACGTGACTGCCGACGCTGTTGTGATGGCAATCTCTACACAAGGTCCGATCATCGCCGACGCCACGGGCGCCGTGTTTGCATATCAGCCTACCAACAACAGCGACCTCAAGCTCGGCGACCAGCTGACCGTCAGCACGACGCTCGACAGCTATAACTATGGCTGGCAATTGGCAAGAGGCTCTTCGCCTGAAGTGTCCGGAAATCAGACTGTGTCATATCCCGCGCCAAAAGTGTGGACCGGTGCCGAGATCGATGCGTTCGTTGCTTCTTCGATGGCGTCTGGTGCAGCGCCCATTTCGCCAGTCTACAGCAAGTTTACAGGAACAGTCGCTGTCAGCGGCAATTACATCAATATAATTCTTGACGGCACTTCCGTACAGGTCAGCCCCTATGGAGCCGGCTCTGCGCTTAAGGGGATGCTGACCGACGGCGCGACAGTGACATTCGAAGGCTATGTGATGGCCATTGCAAGCAAAGGCAAGTATCTTAATACGATCATCACCAAGGTCGGCGATTCTTCAATCTCCACACTTGCAGTCAATGCCGCATCGCGCGCCGTAACTGTCGCTTCGACAAATGAAAACGCAATCTACACCTTCAATGGTTCGTCCTGGTCGCCAATGGCCAACACCGTTGTCCTTTCCCACGCCGACTATCAGGCAATGGGGCAGAACTATGACAATCTCTCAGGTGAAAGTCCCGCCACATATCTGCCGATATTCATGAAGCAGAAATATCCTTACGCACAGGCCGAAGACGCTCATTTCGTAGTGTACTACTATTATAACGGATCTGAAACCGTTACCCGCTGCGATCAGTATGAGTTCAACGGATCCGAATGGACTCTCAATAACGGAGTCACCACTGAAACCGCGCAGTTCGTGCGTAACGGCGGCAAATGGATGTACGATCCTAATGTGACAATCACGCTCCCTGCCGGTAGGGGAATCGCAATTTCGACACTCTACTATCAGACTTGTGTCGACTGGGTCAAGAACAACGTTCCCGACGGTGCCGCATATGTTTCCTCATATGGTAACAACGAATACTACTGCGGAACATCAGCCTATCAGGGCAATGTCGACCTTCGTCCGACTGCTGCCAAAACACAGTATGCCGGCTATAGCTCGATGACCGACGATGAAGTCGTGGCGCTCGAAAAACAGCGTTTCGAAACTGAAGTCTTCCCTGCCGCACTGGCAATCCTTCATCCCGATGCCATGCCTGTCAGTGGGCTCGAAGTGCTTTATACGATTAATTTCTACTATTATGACGGTACGACAAAACCGGCTACCATCATCTATGAAGTGACCGGACCCGCGCAGTTCACATTCAAGAGCTGCACATGGAACGATGCCGAATAATTGAACCGTAGCACATCTCCGACAACAGGCGCGCCGAACTTTTTTGGCGCGCCTGTTTCGCTATATCGGGAAAAAGCATTAACTTTGCGCGCAGATTCAGAAAGTGGACAAATTTGGCTGCTTGCAACCACTTACAAAAAAAATGCTAAAACCGCATGATATCTCCGACGCCACCCGCCAGTGGGCGGCTGAAGTTTTCCGGTTGAGGCATTGCTTTCGGGCAGCGCCTTTTTTTATTTTCTGATGAAACATCTGTGTAAGAATGGACTAAAATAAAAACTTCATGAATAAGAACTATCTTTTCACATCGGAATCTGTTTCCGAAGGACACCCCGACAAAGTTGCCGACCAGATATCTGATGCGGTGCTTGATGAATTTCTGGCCTATGATCCACAGTCGAAAGTGGCATGTGAGACTCTCGTGACCACCGGACATGTGACTGTGGCCGGCGAGGTGAAAAGCACAGCCTATGTGGATCTGATGGAAGTCACGCGCGACGTCATCAAATCCATCGGATATGATCGCAGTGAGCTTAAATTCGAAGCCGAATCATGTGGCGTGCTCTCCGCTCTCCACGAACAGAGCGCCGATATCAACAGGGGAGTCGAACGGGAAACCGAGGACCAACAGGGTGCCGGAGACCAAGGAATGATGTTCGGATATGCATGCGACGAAACTGCAACCTACATGCCCCTGCCGCTCTACCTGTCCCACATCCTGCTCAAGGAACTTTCCGACATTCGCCGCGAAGGCAGGGATATGGTCTATACTGATGCCAACGGACACGTGCGCACCTATCTCCGTCCCGACTCAAAGAGCCAGGTGACAGTTGAATATGACAGCGATAACCGGCCTGTAAGAGTCCACACGATTGTCGTTTCAACACAGCACGACGATTTCATTCAGCCTTCGGAAGGCGTTTCGCAGGATGAGGCTGACCGCAGGATGCTCGAAACCATCACACGGGATGTGCGTGACATTCTGATTCCGCGCGTAAAGGAAAAGCTGACACCTGCCGAAGCCGCAATGATCGACAGCGAATTCATCCTTCATGTCAATCCCACCGGCAAGTTTGTGATCGGCGGTCCTCATGGCGACACCGGCCTTACCGGCCGTAAGATCATCGTCGACACCTACGGCGGACGCGGCGCTCACGGCGGAGGCGCGTTCTCCGGAAAAGATCCGTCGAAGGTTGACCGCTCGGCGGCATATGCTGCCCGTCATATCGCCAAAAATCTCGTGGCTGCCGGTGTGGCGCAGCAGGCGCTCGTGCAGGTGGCATATGCGATTGGCGTCGCACAGCCTGTCAGCCTTTATGTCAATACATTCGGAACCTCCCGTCTGTCAATTTCCGATGCGGAACTATCGGCCCGCGTCGCCGCTATGGTCGATATGCGTCCCCTGTCTCTTATACACAAATCCGCC
>JAIDXA010000233.1 GCA_029058705.1 Paramuribaculum sp.
CAATGTGGCAATTGCTTCTTTCTCAACTCGCTGAAATCACTCAAAAATCCATCTTTATGCTAACCTGAGTTAAAAGTTAACACACTCTGAATCCGGTCAATCCCGATGTGAACGACGGGGCGTCTGAGTTGTTGACGCATTGGATATCGAAGCGGGAATCACACTTCAGGCGCCGCCGGTTTTCCGGTTTCATCAGAGGAACGTTGTTTCGCCATTGGTGACTTTCTGGAATGCTTTCCCGTCTGGCTGATGCCACGTTCCGTTGAATGGTGTTCCGTTTTTGAAAGTTCCGGTGAAGTAGCTTCCTTTGCCGGCGCTGTCGGGCTGGATCATGTATTTTCCTTCGTTGAAAGAGCCGTTGTCGAATGATCCTTCAAAAATATCGCCGTTGGCGTAGACGAGTTTGCCGTTGCCGTTCCATACGCCTTCGGACCATTCGCCTTCGTAGGATTTCCATTGACCGTTCCGGTAGTCGGCCGATCCTGTTCCTTCCGGAAGACCTGACGCATTGACCGGTCCGGTGTAGCGGAATTTGCTTGTTCCGTTGCTGATCAGAGAATCTGTGAGGGTTTCGTTTTCAGGCTTGTCGGGTAGAACAGGTGCTGCCATGGCTGCCGGGGTATCGGCAGCAGGGCTGTCGAGCCAGAACACGTAGGCCACTCCTGTTATTATTCCGACAATGACAAGACCTCCTATTGCAATCAATGTGCGGCCGAGGGCGCTTTTCTTTGCGGAATCGTCTGGTTCCGCCATTGTTTCCGGTTCGTTGATACAGGTTTTCGGCTCTGTCGGAATTGGCGGCGTCGGGGGAATCGGCTCTGCCGGCAGAGTCGGAGCTGTTTCGTTTATTGTTTCGGATTCAGCTGTAGGACCGGCAGTTGTTTTCGGTGCGGAAGCCCAGTCGACGGAAAGGGCTGTCAGATATTCGTCGATGGATGCAAACCGGTTCACGGCCTGTGGGGCGAGCGTCTGATCGATGATGCCTGCGGTCTGGCTGCTGACAGAGGGCGGGTAATCGAGACCACGCTCCTTGATAATCCCGGTCGGCGGGGGTGTCTGTCCGGTTATGAGCCTGTAGTGGATAGCTCCGAGAGAATAGAGGTCATGACTGAAGCTATTGCGCCCTGTAGTGCCAAAACGCTCGGGTGCGGCATATGGATCTGATTTATCTGAGTCTGCTATCTGAGGAACCGGAAGTGAGAATTCGGTTATGACGGGGCTTCCTGTTTCTGAAATATGGATTGATTCGGGAGAAAGGGCAAGGACGGGATGGCCGGTCAGGTGGAGATTGCCGACGGTGACGGCAAGTTTGGTGATGAAGTCGCGGGCAGTCGTTTCGTCGACAGGGTGGGAAAAGTGCCGGTCAAGAGTCTCACCGTTGCAGTAGGCGGTTATCAGGAACGAGTCGTCGCCTTCGTTGAAAAAATCAATGATCTTGTTGAAGGCTGTTTCAGGAACGGCAGCATAGGCTTTTGCCTTTTCCATAAGCAAGTCGGCATAGCCCGAATGGCTGTCGTGCAGTCGGTGGATCAGTATTTTTTCGTTTGAGACGGCGTTGTGGCCTATATAAATTTCGACGCATTCCGAATTTCGTAGCGGAGAATCGACAATATACGTTCCGGAATGGATTGCGGTGCCTTGTGGGAATTTCATGATCTGTGATTCTGCTGGGTTGGTTAAAAATATGTTTAGGATGTTTTTTAAGAGTATGTTTACTTTTACCACGAATTAAGAAATAAATTGACTATTTGAAAATCTTCAGGTCATCATAAAG
>JAIDXA010000234.1 GCA_029058705.1 Paramuribaculum sp.
AACGGCACGTACGGTGGTGTGAGAGGAAAGGAAACGAAAGTAGGTCAGAATACTTTCGTTTCCCGACCTACTCGATTGTTGATTTCTTATTGCGGTAGGTTTCTTTGTTTTGCGGCTGATTTGTTGTTTTTGCTTTTGGCTTGAATGGGAAGCAAACAAATCCCCCTTTTCGATCAGTTTTCCTCCTCAGAGAAGTCATCGTCGTCGAAATCGAAGTCCCATCCGCGTTCGGCGTCATCGTAGATCTGTGAGGTAAATTCTTCAAGCTGCCTTCCTTCACGCTTTGTCGGGCGTCCGAGTCCTTTGCGGCGGTCGACAAAACCTGAGATCCGGATTACGTCGAGTAGGTCAAGCTCAGATTTTGGAGTGATGTTTTCCATGTACTCCGGCACGAGTTTGGCGCCGAGTCTGTTTTCAGTCAGAGCAAGAACCCGGAAAGAGTAGGTGACCGGAGGCTTGCGGACCTTGACAATGTCACCGACCTTTACAGTACGTGATGGTTTGACAGGTGTGTCGCCGATCATGACTCTCCCTTTCTTGCAGGCGTCAGAGGCTATGGTTCTTGTCTTGAAGATTCTGACAGCCCAGACCCATTTGTCGATTCTGACTTCTGATTTAGCCATTGTTTCAGGTTGATGAGGATGAGGGTTTATTTGTTGTTGTATGTGTTCATTGCGCGCTGGATTCCGGCAAGGCAGAATTCCTTGATGGCATCGGCGGCGGCTTCGACGCGGGTCGGGAGTTGCTGCCGCTGGTCAAGAGTGAAGTGCCCAAGTACGTAATCGATCTGACACCCGCGGGGAAAATCGTTGCCGATTCCGAAGCGTAGACGTGGATAGGCATTTGTTCCGAGCATCTGGGCGATGTTTTTAAGTCCGTTGTGGCCGGCGTCGCTCCCTGACGGTTTTATCCTGATAGTTCCGAACGGAAGTGCGATGTCGTCGACAATGACTAAAATATGGTCGTTGTCGATGCCTTCTTTTTCTTTCCAGTATCTCACGGCGTTGCCGGAGAGGTTCATATAGGTAGATGGCTTGAGCAGGACGAGCTGCTGGTTTTTCAGTCGCATTCGGGCAATGTCGCCATAACGTTCGGTGGAAAAAGCAGTATTGGATGCCTCCGCAAAGGCATCCAATACTGTAAAACCGATGTTGTGGCGGGTACCTTGGTATTCCGCACCAATGTTCCCGAGCCCAACAATCAGATATTTCATAAAGAAATCTGTTGGGTTGATTATTTGCCGGCAGCGGCAGCGGCGGCAGCAGCACCACGTGCGGCACGGGTAAGCTGAACAGCGCAGACAACAGCGTTTTTGGCATTCATCAGTTCGAGACCTTCGAAAGCGAGTTCGCCAACCTGAAGAGTCTTGCCGAGACCGAGGTGGTCAACGTTGATGACAAGACGTTCGGGCACTTCTGTGTAGATTGCTTTCACGCGGAGTTTCTTCATTGAGAGCGTGAGCTTACCACCGGCTTTCACACCTTCAGCGTGGCCTTCGAGTTTGACAGGAACTTCGATGGCAACGGGTTTCTTGTCATTTACTTCGAGAAGATCCATGTGGAGGATGGTGTCCTTCACGGGATGGAACTGGATGTCTTTGAGAACGGCCATGCGCTTTTCGCCGTTAAGGTTGAGCTCGATAGCGAAGATGTCGGGAGTGTAGACGAGGTTGCGCACGTCTTCGTTTGTTACGGTGATGTCAGTTGTGATAAGGGCTTTGCCATTTCCGATCTCTACGATCTTTTCGCCTGCGCGGAGAGTTCCGTTGTAGGGGAGTTCTATGATTTCACCACCATTGAGAACAACGGGAATTTTACCTTCGGCACGGAGCTGTTTTGCTGCTTTTTTGCCGAGGTCAGTACGGGGGTCGGCGTTGAGCTGAAATGTCTTCATTTTTTTGTTTTGTTTTTAAATGTGTTACTAAAAATTAAGAGCTTCTTAAT